>DASQFE010000493.1:0-13292 GCA_035633295.1 Ilumatobacteraceae bacterium
CAGCCGGTCTTTCGGGGTCGGGTCCGGACAGACCGGCCGGTCTTTCGGGGTCGGGTCCGGACAGACCGGAGGTGCTCGGGGGCGAGCTGGTGGAGGTGGCGCTCGGCGCGTTCGTGGGGACACGATCGGGTGACAAGGGCGGCGATGCCAATCTCGGCGTGTATGCGCGTGGCGATGCCGGTTGGGTGTGGCTCGACCATGAGCTGACCGTCGACCGACTTCGCGAACTACTGCCCGAGACGGCCGACATGCCCATCGACCGGTATCGCTACCCCAACCTGCGGGCGCTGAACTTCGTGATCCGTGGCCTCCTGCAGGAAGGCGTTGCGGCTTCGACTCGCCAGGATGCCCAGGCCAAGGCCGTGGGCGAGTGGCTCCGCGCTCGCGTGGTCTCGGTGCCTGCTTCGGTCATCAGGTGATCTCGTTACCGTCGGGGTCGATGACGTGCCAGTCGCCGTTGTCGTCCCGGAGCACGCCGAAGCCGTGTTCCTTCAGGTGGTTGTGGCCCTGGCAGAGTGCGCCGCCGTTTCTGGGCACGGTGGCGCCGTGGGCTTTCCATCCGAGGGAGTGGTCGGCATCGCACCAGGCAATGGGTCGGTCGCAGCCGATCCAGACACAGGTGGTCAACAGCACCATGACGGCGTCGCGTGAGGATCCGCGGAAGAGTCTGCTGCGGCGACCGAGGTCGATGACGGTGCCGGAGGCGTCGTAGACGACGCGTCGGATGTGGCCGATCAGGGCGGTGTTGATGGCGTCGTCGGGGTGCAGGCGTCGTCCGCTCTGGGTACGGATCACGACGTCGCGGTAGCGGCGCGGGTCGGGGGTGTCGCCGCGCAGGTGGGCTTCGAACGACTCCTGGTCGATGGGCACATTGACGGTTGGTCGGGGCTGCTGTGATCCGGGTGGGGTGGAGGCGGCGGCGCGAGCCACGGCGATGAGTGCGTCGGCTCGTCGTTGCGCTTCGGTGCGAACCAGATTGGTGGTGGTGGCGTTGTCGCCGAGGCGTTGTCGGGCTTCGGCCCAGTCGGTGTGCCATTCGGCTTCAACGAACCAGGAGAAGATCTCCATGAACTCGACACCGGCCAGCTCGGCCAGGTTGCCGGTGAGGGTCCAACCCCCTTCGGGTCGGGGGCGCAGCATGAAGTCACGGGCGGCGTTGTGGCGTTCGTTGTTCGCGAGGTCTCCGGCGGGGTCGGCGAGCGCTTCCCATGTGCGGGCTCGGCGTTCGAACTCGGCGAACGATTGCTCGATGGCGTCGTCGAGCAGTGCGGGGGCATCACGTTCGAGCACTGCCGACTCGATACGGGGGTTGGCGGCGATGCGCGCCATCAGCTCGCATTGGGCAACACCGACATGCCCGTCAGCTTCAGCGGTCGCCCACGCAGGCAGGGCCTCGTGGAGACGGGCGGTCTGCACCCGGCGGTGGGCTTCAGGACCCGATAGCCGGCACATGTGTTTGATGACAGTCTTCGCCGAGAAGAACCCCTGGCCACGGAACGGGTTACGACGATCCACCGCACCAGCCGCTGCGACCGCGGTGGCCTCGATCGAGCGACGAAGCTCCTCGACACCTTCCAACCATGCCCGCATCTCGATGGCGTCGAGCTCAGCGAGATCGACGTCACCGAGTGCGGTAACCGCAGCCGTTGCCCGGCGAACGGCCCGAGCAGCAGATTCAGCCACAGGCTCGGACTCGATCGACTCGACCAACCGCAACCGAATCGCATCGAGACGCGCGAGACCCGAGGCAGCTGGATCGCTGTCGTCGACCTCGATCTGCGCCCGTGAGCTCATATCCCCAATCATGACGAAGGGCTGTCACAGAGTTCGGCGCCAGGCGCACCCCAGACACGGTGGATCCCGGCGCTAAGATTTCCGAGCCGTGTCCTCGATCACTCCCAGCGCGCAGACGCGCACACCGCTGCCCGAGGGCACGATTCCCGTTGGCGTCTCGCTGCTGATCGCGGGCGTCGCAACGTACGCGTTCTTCAAGGTCGGTACCGTCGCTGTTGGCGGAGCGGAGGAGTTCGCACCGATCGCGGCGATGTGGTTCGCCGTCTTCGCCCTCGCTCCCGGGTTCTTCCTGCCGCTCGAGCAGGAACTGGGCCGGGCGCTGTCGCATCGCCGTGCAGTTGGCGAGGGCGGGCAGCCCGTGGTCCGCAAGGTGGTCCGCCTCGGCGCCATCCTCGTTGCGCTCGTCACGGTGGTCATCATCCTGTTCAGCCCGATCATTGCATCGTCGTACTTCGACGGCGATTGGTTCATGGTCGTCGCGCTGATCGCCGCGTTCGCCGCGTACGCCCCGGCGCACATGACCCGCGGCATCTCGTCGGGCACCGGCCGTTTCCGCGACTATGCCGTTGTCCTCGGCGCCGATGGCATCGTTCGAATCATCCTGTGCATCGCTCTTGCCGTTGTCGGTATCACGGCAGCAGGTGCGTATGGCATGGCGATTGCCGTATCTCCGCTGTTCGCTGTTGCATACGTGGCTCGTCGAGGCGCGCTTCGCACCGATCCGGGGCCGGAGGCCGAGTGGAGCGAGGTGACCCCGAACCTTGGCTGGCTGCTCATCGGATCGGTGTGCGCGGCGACGTTGCTCAACGCCGGTCCGATCACGGCGAGCCTGCTGGCGTCACCCGAAGAGGAGGCGCTGGTCACCGCGTTCTCCTACGGCGTGCTGCTGTCGAGGATCCCGTTGTTCCTGTTCCAGGCGGTGCAGGCAGCGCTGCTGCCGCGGTTGAGTCGCCAGGCTGCTCAAGGGGCGTTCGAGGAGTTCCGTTCCGGCTTGAAGAAGCTGATGCTGCTCGTTCTCGCAGTCGGGGTGGTCGGCACGATCGGTGCGTACCTGCTCGGGCCGTGGGCGCTCGAGCTCGTGTACGACGCCGATCTCAGTGGTCGTACTCTTGCCATGCTCACGCTCAGTAGCGCCGTGTACATGCTGGCGCTGGCAACGGCCCAAGCTGTGATTGCACTGCAGGGACACTCACTCGTCGCGATGGGATGGGCGGCCGGTCTGGTGTCGTTCGTACTGGCCACGTGGTTGTCGAGTGACGAAGTGTTCCGCCGCATCGAGATCGGCCTGGTCGTGTCGTCGGTCGTTTCGCTGCTGGCGTTCGCTCTGGCACTCCATCGCCGCATGAAGGTCGGCGCCAAGCCGACTCATGGTTCGATGATGGAAGCCATGACCGACATGCCGTTCGAGACCTGATTCGACAAATCAGCCTGGGACGGGGATGCCAGCTTTCTTTGCTTCGAGTTGGAGGTCGTGGGCGACCATCATCTTGACGAGGGCCGGGAAGTCGACTTCGGGTTCCCAACCGAGTTTCGTCTTGGCCTTGGTGGCATCACCGATCAACAAATCGACCTCGGCCGGCCGCAGGAACTTGGGATCCTGGCGGACATAGTCGGCCCAGTTGTCGATGCCGACCTCACCGAACGCCCGCTGCACGAGCTCCTCGATCGAATGCGTCTCACCGGTGGCCAACACGTAATCGTCCGGGGTGTCCTGCTGCAACATCAACCACATGCCCTTCACATAATCGCCCGCATACCCCCAGTCACGCTTCGAATCGAGATTGCCCAACACCACCTCGTCCTGCAACCCCAACTTGATGCGCGCCACCGCATTGGTCACCTTGCGGGTGACGAACTCGATGCCACGGCGCGGGCCCTCATGATTGAACAGAATCCCCGACGAGGCGTGCATCCCGTACGACTCGCGATAGTTCACCACGATGTCATGGCCGAACACCTTCGCACACCCGTACGGGCTGCGCGGATGAAACGGCGTCAACTCGGTCTGCGGGGTCTCGCGCACCTCCCCGAACATCTCCGACGACGACGCCTGATAGAACCGGATCGGGTTGTTCGTCGCCCCACCCACCATGCGGACCGCTTCCAACATCCGCAGCACACCCAACCCGGTGATGTTCGCCGTCAACTCCGCCTGCGAGAAACTCAACGCCACAAAACTGATCGCGCCCAGGTTGTACACCTCATCGGGCTGACACGCCTCCAAGGCACCCACCAACGACGGCAGATCCGCCAAATCGCCCGACACCAACTCCACGAACGGCAACTCGGCCTGGATCCGCTCCACCCGCGGATTGTTCTGCCCCTTCACCATCCCGAACACGTGATAGCCCTGCGAATGCAGGAACTCCGCCAAATGCTGACCATCCTGGCCAGTGATACCGGTGACAAACGCTGTAGGCATAAGGCCGATGAGTCTACGGCTCGTACGCACTACGCTGCGCCTGCGCATGACGGTGTACCCGTGCCCCTGACCGTCGCAATCGACGCCGGACCGCTCCACGGACCGCGCACCGGAATCGGCAACGCCGTTGCCTGGACCATCGACGCGCTGCGCAGCGACGCCGATCTCGAACTCCGTCCGTACGTCACGAGCATGCGGGCGCGCGTCCGATCACCACAACGGCGTCTTCCGATTCCGGCGGCAGTGGCACTCAGGCTCTGGGCACGTCAGTCGCCGCCGCTCGACCGCCTGCTGGGACATCCCGATGTCATTCACGGCACGAACTACGTTGTGCCGCCTGCACGGTGCGCACGGCTGGTCACCGTGTACGACTGCTGGTTCCTCGACCACCCCGCCGATGCCCTCCCCGATGTTCGACGAGCAGCCGCCGTACTGCGTCATGCCGTTGCCGATGGTGCCCACGTGGTCACCAGCTCCGATGCAACGAGTCGTCGCGTCCGTGAGCTCCTCGGCACCGACCGCGTCCGCACCATTCTCCTCGGGCCACCACCGATCGACCCGACGGCGGCGGCCCCATCGGAACCGTACGGACTGCCGGATCTGACGAGCGCGCCGTTCATTCTTGCGGTCGGCACGCTCGAACGACGCAAGAACCTGCCCACGCTCGTCGCGGCGTTCGGGCGGCTTGCTCGCGAACATCCGACCGTCAAACTGGTGATGGCAGGCGCCGTCGGCAACGATGCCGACGCCGTGAATCGGGCCATCGCCCGGCTCGATTCGGCGATTGCCGAACGCGTCATCCGAACCGGCCCCGTCGACGACCCCACGAAACGCTGGCTCCTCCAACATGCTCGGGCCCTGGCGTACCCGTCGCTCGACGAAGGCTTCGGCTTTCCGGTCCTCGAGGCACAGATGCTCGGCACCCCGGTGGTGGCCAGCACCGCCGGTTCGATCCCACAGATCGCCGGTGCGGCCGCTCTGCTGAGCCCGGCGCATGACGCCGAGGCGCTCGCTGCCAACCTGTACTGGGTCGTGTCGAACGACGAGATGTACGCCAAGCTCGTTCGTCGAGGGCACACCAACGTCGCCAGGTTCGCGTGGGACAGCACCGCTCGACAGCTGCAGGCGACCTACCACGAGCTCGCCGATGGGCACCAGGTGACCGCGTGAACCCAGACCCGACCGGCACTCCGACCCGGATTACCGTGGTGTCGGGTGGTGTCGGCGCCGCCCGATTCCTCGCCGGCCTGATCGACGCCATCGATGATCTTGACGACCTCGACGACGTTGACGGCGCTGCGTCGATCACGGCGGTCGTGAACACCGGCGACGACTGCATGTTGCACGGCCTGTCGATCTCGCCTGATCTCGACACCGTCACCTACACCCTCGCGGGCGCCATCGATCCTGAGCGCGGCTGGGGCCTCGTCGACGAGTCGTGGCGGGCAATGGAGTCGCTCGAACGGTACGAATCAGTGCGGCCCGACGGGTCATCGGCCGCTCCGCGCTGGTTCAATCTCGGCGATCGTGACCTCGCCACCCACTTCTTCCGTACCGCCCGCCTCGCCGAGGGTGCCTCGCTCACAGAAGTCACCGACGAAATCCGTCGGGCATGGCAGGTTCCCATTCGCATCGTTCCGATGTCGGACGACCGGCTCAGCACGATCGTGACCATCACCGACGAGCACGGACACTCCAGCGACGTTTCGTTTCAGGACTACTTCGTGCGGTTACGCCATTCGGTACCCGTCACCGCTGTGCGCTTCGACGGTACCGCCGGGCTCGCCGATGATGCTCGACTGGCCCTGAGGTCGGCCCACACCATCGTCATAGCGCCATCGAATCCCATCGTCTCGATCGGACCCATCCGATCGCTGCCAGGCGTCGAGGAACTGCTCGCCGATCGACGTGAGCGCACCGTTGCGGTGTCGCCGATCGTCGGAGGTGCAGCGCTGAAGGGCCCCGCCGACCGGATGCTCACCGAACTGGGCCACGACGCATCGGTCGTCGGAGTTGCCCGTCTCTATGCGCCGATCGCCTCGGTCCTGGTGATCGACCCCGTCGATGCCCACCTCGCCGACGACGTGGAGGCACAGGGGATGCGATGCGTCGTCACGCCGTCGGTGATGTCGACTCCCGACCGCGCCCGCGATCTTGCGACGGTGACGATCCGGTCGATTCAGCGCACCTGAACCAGCCTTCGACGAGTGGGGTTCACCCTTCGACGAGTCGGGCCAGGCCGTCGTCGAGTTCGGTCCACGGCGACCATGCCAGGTGGATCCTGGCTCGCGCCGGCGAGATCGCGAATCGGGCGAGTTCGTCGACGCGACCCGGGCCATGCAGTGCCTGGAGATCGCAAGCACCTGGAACCAGTCGCGCGATCCGATCCCAGAGATCGCCGATTGATGTCTGCACGCCGGTTCCGACGTTGACGAGCAGGCCGCCGCCACGCTCGCCGGCTCGGGCCAGCGCATCCACTGCGTCGTCGACGTACAACAAGTCACGCGTCTGACGGCCATCGCCATCGATGACGGGGGCCGTGGCGTTGGTCGCCGCGTGGACGAAGGCCCCGACGACACCGCCCTCGGCGCGCTGGCGCGGGCCGTACACGGTCGCCATCGCAAGGGCGGTGAACTCGATGGCGTGGCGATCGCGAAATGACACGAGCAGATCGACCACCGAGCGCGCCACCACGCCTCGTACGCCGCGGGGCACGAGTTGGCCGATCTCGACGTCCTTGAGCGGGAGTGCCCTCGACGTTGGGTGGCCGTGCAGTGCTGTCGCCGGCACGGCGACAACCACTTTGCCGACTCCGTGGCGCCGAGCCGCCTCGAGAGCTGCGAGTACCACCTGGAAGGCTCGGGCATGGGCCACCGGGGGCTGGTCGGAACGGGGCAACGTGGTGAGCAGATGGATGACATCGGGCCGACGCATCCCGATCAGAGAGTCAGCTTCGGTCGAGGTTGCGTCGAGGTGATGGATTTTGAGTCCGCCGCCAAGGGCCCGAGCATCCGCCAGGTTCGCGAGCGATCCCGACGACAGGTCGTCGATGACATCAACCGTGTGGTCTTCCGAGAGCAGTCGATCGACGAGATGCGAACCGATGAAGCCGGCCCCACCGATCACGACGACGTTCACGATGGTTCCGGTATCGCCACTCCGACCAATGCGGCACCGTCGAGCACCGCGCCATCAGCTCCGATCATGCAGTCGGCGATGCGGCTGTCGACCCCGACCGATCCCATCACGAGCGAGCGCTCGACGCTGGCGCCGTGGCCGACCCTTGCGTGGGGCAGCAGCACCGAATCGATGACCGTCGCGCCGGCCGACACGACTGCGTGGTCGCCAATGACGCTGTTGCGAACCGTTGCATCGGCCGCGACGCTCGCAGTCGGCGAGACGGCGTCGCAGCGATCGAAGCGCCGCACCCCGTTGAGCAGATCGAGATTGGCTGCACGGTAGAGCTCAGGACGGCCGGCGTCGATCCAGTAGTCGTCGGTGGCGAATCCGAA
This sequence comes from Ilumatobacteraceae bacterium, assembly GCA_035633295.1. Classification (GTDB taxonomy): domain Bacteria; phylum Actinomycetota; class Acidimicrobiia; order Acidimicrobiales; family Ilumatobacteraceae; genus Sva-07. The sequence goes on from DASQFE010000493.1 coordinate 7,729, forward strand.
GAGCGCCCCGTCGGCGACCACACGCTGGAAGGTCTCACGTTCGATCGACACCTTGGTGGACGGTGCGATCCGTGCGAGCACGCTCGGCTCGAATACATACGTGCCGGCATTGATCAGGTTGCTCGGTTCGGTTCCCGGGGCCGGCTTCTCGACGAAGGCGCTGATGCGTCCGTCGGTTGCGAGGTCGACCACGCCGAACGCCGATGGATCATCAACGGCGATGAGATGCAGCGTGGCCTCGGCGCCGAATCCGCGATGGGCAGCCACCAGAGCGCCGACATCGAGATCGGTCATCACGTCGCCGTTGGCGACCACGAACGTGTCGTCGATGCCTGCGACGTCGGCCGCGAAACGGATGGCCCCGCCAGTGTCGAGCGGCTCGGGTTCCACGGCGTAGGTCAGCGTCACGTCTCCGCAGCGTCCGTCGGGGAATGCCTCGATGAACGGCTCCGGTCGGAACCCGAGTGCCAGCACGACCTCGGTGACTCCGCCGCGCGCCAGACGGTCGACGAGTCGGGCGATCATCGGCCGATGACCGATGGGGAGCATCGGCTTGGGCACGCTGTTGGTCAGCGGACGCAGCCGCGTGCCGAATCCGCCGACGAGGACGACCGCTCGCATCAGCCCGTCGTGGTAACCGGCGTGGTAGCCGGCGTCGTGTCCGGCGTGACGGCCGGCGTCGCTCCACCAGGTACCGACGAGGCCGGCGTCAGCGCATCAGGGGCCTGCTGGCCCGAGTCGATCTCGCCGAGTGAGGGAAGGTCAGGCGCCCACGGCGGCATGCCCACATCGGTGTTGTCCGGGACGAAGGCGATGGCGACGACCATCTGATCCTTGTCGAGACGGATGTTCTCGAAGTCGGCGATGTAGGTGGTGCCGTCGTCGGTGTCGGTGAAGTTGTTCCACACGACGACCTTGAGCTCGGCGTCCTCTTCTTTTCCGTCGATGGTGCAGGTGGTCTCGCCGTCCTCGAACACGCCGGTCTCCTGCTCATGGGGCAGCCCCGCTCGCTGGTTCTCGGGGAACGTCAGCTTGTCATTGGTGAGTTCGACACCGTAGGTGTCGAGGAAGACGCCCAACGTGGCGTTCGAACCGACCGACGCCGACGAGAACGGGTGCCAGTGCATGAGGCCGTCGTCGTGGCTGTGGATCCCCGAGCGTTGATATGCCGCGAAGTCGTCCGTTCCTGCCTCCTCGGCGTCACCACTGAGCTGAAACCAGGTGTCGCACAGGTAGAACCCGTACGCGTGGTGCCAGTGATCCGACAACTGGGGGGCCGAGGCATCGGCAGCGGGTCGACTCTGGCGGGCGTACACCACGAGTCCGACGCCGAGCACCAGGACGATCGCGACGACCATCGGGAACAGCGTTCCGCCCTGGAAGCGCACTTTCTTGCCCTGGCCGGACTTGGCCAGCTTGGCAGCTTTTTTGGTGGAAGACGAGGAGGGGGCCACGAGGACGAGAGGCTAGCGGCGACTCGGCCCCTTGGGGGGTCGGGCACCGCCGAGGCCCAACGTTTGCACCAGCGCGTCGTAGGCAGCACCGACCGCGCCCGGGCTCGCCTCGCGCACAACCCACTGACGCCCGAGCGCTCCCAGCCGACGAGCGACCTGCGGGTGTTCGACCAGGTCACGAACGGCGGCGATGAACGCCGCGGGATCGTCCGGAGCCACCGAAACCCCTCCGCCGGAGGCTTCGAGAATTGCCGGTACGGCCGTGCCCGGATCAATCGCCGCAACAACGGGGCGTCCGGCCGCCATGATCGAGTAGGTCTTCGACGGAACGCTCACCCGGCCGAGCCCGGCGCGTAGCGGCACCACATGCACATCGCCCGTTGCCAGCAGTTCGCCCAGGCGCGACGATTCGATGTAGCCGGCGAAGTGCAGGTTCGCCTGGCCGCGGGCGGACTCCTCGAGCGACGCGCGGGCGGCCCCGTCGCCATTGATGAGAAACGTCGTGTCAGGCAGCGCTCTCGCTGCAGCCACCATGAGGTCGAGCGACTGCGAGAACCCCACGTTGCCCGCGTACAGCACGACCTGGCCGTCGCCCAGGCCGAGTTCACGGCGATAGTCGGTCAGACGGTCCTGTGGCTCGATGGCATCGGTGTCGACGAAGTTCGGGATCACGTGAACACGATCGGCGGCACCCCGCGGAAGCTTGGTGATCACGTTGCCGCGAAGATCATCGGAGAGCACGGTGATCGCATCGGCTGCGCGATAGCTCACCCGTTCGAGCCACGACGCGACCGCAATGATCGAGCGGTTCGTGATCGCCCCTGTCTCCACTGCGGCATCTGGGAACACGTCTTGGATGTTGAAGATCATCGGGGCGCGGCGGATCCGACTGGCGAGCCACCCGGTGAGACCGAGCGTGAGCGGCGGCGACATTGCGATCACAGCTTCGGCCCGACGGCCCCACCCGCCGACGCGGAGGCACTGCACACCGGCAAGCACCGAATAGCCGACGAAACCGACGGCCCGGCGCACCAGATTCGACTTGTCATCGCCGGGAAAGGGATGCACGCGTGTGATCGACCCCCACGAGGTGACTTCACGGCGCACCCATCGACCACTCCAGGCGGGCTCGATCCGGTGGTTGCGATACCACGGCAACGACGTGACCACGTGAACCGTGTGGCCGCGCTCGACGAGTTCGGCGACGATCCGGGTCATCACCGTGCCCGTCGGCGCAGTATCGGGTTCGAAGTGTGGACACAGCACGATCATCGGCCGCCGCTCGTTACCGCTCATCGATCGGCTTCGAGTGCTGTTCGATAGGCGACGGCCAGGCCGGCGCCCGAGCGTTCGGCGGTGAACGAAGCGGCCCGACGCCGACCGGCCGCGCTGAGTTCGACCCCACGGCGAGCGAGTACGTCGAGCGCGTCGGCCCACGCGTCAGACTCACGCGGCAGCACGATGCCGGCGTCGCCCACCACCTCGACGAGCGCCGGCTGGTCGGAGCAGATCACCGGCGTGCCGAGCGCCATCGCCTCGACCACCGGTGCCCCGAATCCCTCGTACTCGCTCGGGAAGACGAGGGCGTCGGCCAGCGCGATGAGACCGTCACGATGCGCGTCGGTGACGCGACCGGGCCGCACGACCCGACGGCCGAGCTCCAGACGTTCGATCGTTGCCGTGACCTCGTCGGCGGCGGCTCCAGTCCCGCCGAGCAACACCAGCCTGAGATCGGGGTCATCCCAGTATCGGGCCATCACGTCGAGAAGGAACAGATGCCCCTTGTGCGGATGGGTGATCGCAGGGAACACGAGCACCCGGCCGGCTCCGAGCCCGTAGGCGCGACGCAATTCGGACGCCGACGGTGCATCAACGCCGAGTTCGGGTTCGACGCCGTGAGGAACGACCACGACGCGATCGGGCGCGGTTCCGTAGGCGTCGATGACCGTTCGTCGTACGTAGTCGGTTGGCACCGCGACGACCGTTGCCCGCTTGACCGAGCGCGGAATCGACCACGACAGGTAGCGCAGCTTCGCGGCGCTGAGGTACTCGGGGTGGGTGAGGTATTGAAGATCGTGGATGGTGAGCACGATCGGTCGGTGTCCGCCGACGGGTGCCGTTCCCCCACCGTGGTGAACGAGTTGGGCAGTGCCGGTGCGGCGACGAAGCCAGGTGTGTTCGGCGAGGATCCGCGCCGGTCGATGTTCGCCGGAGATGCCGGCGACGACCATCGGGTACAGCTCGCCGAGTTCCGGGTGGGAATCGACGAACGCCGCAAGGCAGTACAGCGTCGGGACGAACTCGGTTGGCTGCGACCCCAGACCGACCAACTGTCGCACGAGGTACTGCTCGGAACCTCCGACATCGCCCGGAACGCACCACAGCAGATTGACCGCCACGTCGACCTGCGAGCGCCGACGTTCGCGCCCGGAACCAGACTCGGGTGCCACGGCGGATTCGGTCATGCCACCACTTCACGGTAGACGGCAAGGGTTCGGTCGGCGGCGATCGCCCACGACAACTCACCAGCGCGCCGCAGTGCCCCCGGGGCGAGTTCGATTCGACGGTCGATCGCCTCGACGAGGCCCGCAGCGATGCTGTCGACGTCGAAGGGGTCGACGAGGACAGCAGCGCCTCCCGCCACCTCCTCAGTCGATGTGTCGCGGCTGGTGACGACGGCGGTCCCCTGCGACAGCGCTTCGGCGACCGGTAACCCGAAACCCTCGCGTTCGCTCGGGTAGGCGAACACGGTGGCGGCGGCATACAGCGGGGCGAGATCCACCTGCGGGACGAAACCGACGAAGAGCGCATCGTCGAGATGATCGAGGCCGGCGTCGCCCCACCCATCGGCGCCGGCAACAACGAGCGGGAGCGTCACGTCGGGTCGTGCGATCGCTGCGGCCAGCCGCCGGAGGTTCTTGCGGGGCTCCAGGGTGCCGACGAAAAGCACGAACTCCGTGGGCAGGCGATAGCGCCGTCGGACGCGTTCGATGTCGGCATCGGTGACGGCGATGAGGTCGACTCCCAGCGGCACGAGCCGCAGTGTCGCAGGGTCGAGCCCGGCCGCTTCACAGTCGCGCATCGTGGCGTGACTCGAGCACAGCACCCGATCGGCGCGACGACCGATGACGTCGAGCGACCGTCGCATCGTGCGAAGACCCTGGCGCGAGAACTTGTCGGGATCGTGCAAGAAGGCAACGTCGTGCACGGTGACCACGAGCGGCGACGATGTTGCACACGGCACGAGGCCCGTTGCGTGGGCGACGTCGATCTCTCCGACAACCGATTCGACCTTCGGCCAATTGAGCCGGTTCCACGCCTCGTACAACAGCGGTCGGGAGAGTGGCAGCATCGCAACGCTGCCGACGGGGCGGAACTCGGGAACAGGAACGTTCGGATGACGACCGGCCACGAGGTGGAGCTCGATGTCGTCAGGACGCGCGTTCAACTCGCGGGCGATCCGCAGCGCGGCAATTGCCGTGCCGCCGGGCGACGGGTGCCAGCACTGTTCAACGGTGTACGCAACGCGCAGGGGCACTCGCTCGGTGGACTCGTCGATCGCCGCCATCCAACCATGATGCCGCCTGCGACCCCCTGCCAGGCGAAACCGTCACACGGTGCCGGGTCAAACGTGACGATTCAGGCGACAACACCCGCTGCGCGCGCCGGCGTGAGATACGCGGCAGCGAGCGTCTCGACTGTCTCGTGTGCGTTGAGTCCACTCGGATTCGGAACGACGAAGAGTCGTGCACCCTCGAGCCCATCCGGTTGCTCCCCCATCGCTGCCTTCGGTTGCCCGAACGCGGTCCGGAATGCGGTGATGCCTGCCACAGCCACGACACGCGGGACGTGTGTTCGGACGAACGCCCGGAGGTGTTCCCCGCCGGCCTGCAGTTCCTCCGTCGAGAGCTCCGACGCCTTGGCCGTGGCGCGCTGCACGATGTTGGTGATGCCGATGCCGCGCCCCACCACGTGCTCGCGGTCGGCGTCGGACATGCCGACACCACGATCGATCGGCCGCTCGATGATCCCGGCGGCGAGTAGGGCCGGGTAGAACCGATTGCCGGGGTGCGCAAAGTGCGTCCGGGTCGCCGCGGTCCACAGACCGGG
>DASQFE010000494.1:0-1819 GCA_035633295.1 Ilumatobacteraceae bacterium
ATGGCGCGGCATGGCGGCCCGCAACCGTTGACGGCGCCGCACCCCGACGAGCGCCAGCACCCCGGCGGCGAGCAGTGCCGCGTGCTCGATCCGCAACGGCGACGGTGCTCCGGGATCTTCAGCGGGCGCCTGATCCATCCCAGCGGCGTCGCCGCCGCCCACCCCGGCCGAGATGGTGCTGGTCGTGCTGCTCGTCGGTGGGGTGGTGCTCGTTGGGACCGTGCTCGTTGGGACCGTGCTCGTTGGGGTTCCGGGCGTCGCCGTGACAGGTGCTCTCTCGGATTCGATCGCAGCGACCTCGGGTGTGGCTACGACCTCGGGTGGTGCAACGACGTCGGGTGGCGCGGCGACGGGCGCAACCTCGGCCGGGGTGTCCGCAACTTCGGCCGGGTCGGCGCCGGCGAGGTCGAGCTCCCAGCCGGGCAGGATCAGGTCGGGGTCGTCGAACGTTCGGCCGCCGCCCATGTCGTCGCCGGCGTTGTCGTTCCAGATCTCGGGCCACGCCGTCGGGTCGCCGAGCTGCTCGTCCGCGATGTCCCACAGCGTGTCGCCGCGCTGCACGGTGTACACCGACTCATCGACGGGCGGGGCCGCGGGTTGACCGACCGGCGCCGTGACCAGATGCGCAGGAATCTGCAGCACCCAACCGGCCTCGATGTACGCGGGAGTCGTGAACCGCTGCCCCGGGCCCATCGTGGCATCCAGATTGGCATCGGTGATCTGCTCAGCGACCTCGATCACATTGGCGCCATTGACCGCTGCCAGCCGCTCGGCAATCGAGTACACCGACTCGCCGGGCTGGACCACATGCGTCGCCATCGACGTGCCGCTGGTCGCGATCGCGGGTGTGGAAGCGACCCGTGCGTCGGCACTCGATTCGACGACGGCACTCGGTTCCGCCTCGCGCGGCAGGGTCGCTGCTACCCGCCCCGACAGTGACGTGGCGATCGATGGCGACGAGGTCGACAGCGGGATCAGGACGATCAATCCAACGGCGATGAACCGGGCGATCCGTTGCGCCCACCCGAGCCCGCGCACCGATGGCGTCGGTAGACCCCGATGGCGAATCATGTGGACCACTTCGAGCACGGTGGTGACCACGATCACGGCGATCGCCACCCACGCCACGCACAGACTCAGCCGGATCAATCCGTCGATCACAGTGTTGTCGGCTATTGGCTGCGTGAGCGTCGACGTCGCATCGTCACCGAACCAACCCAGGTCGACACCGGCGAGCGGATTGGCCGACCCGAACCGCGCTCGTGAAACGGCAATCAGGCCTCCCAGCGCGACGACGAGGGCGACCAGCGCCACGATCGACGACAGCACTCTGGCGACGTCGATGGGTTCTCGTTTCACCTGTCCTCCTTCCACTCGTTCGCCCCGCGACCGTTGCCGTCCGCACAACCAGTCGGCGCTGTCGACCGCCCGAAGGAAAGCATGCTCACGGTGCCCGCTCGGCTCGCACGGTTCCGGCCCCGGTCACGGTGACACTGCCGTCGGTGATCACCACCGTGACCGCCACGCGATCACCGTTGACGTCGATCGACGTGATCGAGCCATCGACGCCGTAGCTCGCGAAGAGTGCGTCGGCAGTTGCGGTGGCCGCCTGTCGGGCCGCCTGCTCGTCGATGGCGCTTGCATCGGGGTTGTTGCGCAGGTCGACGATCGACGCTGACTGCGCACCGGACCGAGCGGCTTGAAACGCGATCGACTGCGCCGCCGATCGGTTCGACACGCCACGATCGACGTCACGGGCCAGCCACACCATCCCGAGGAATGTGAACGCAAAGATCAGCACGATCCCGGCCACCAACCC
>DASQFE010000495.1:0-3834 GCA_035633295.1 Ilumatobacteraceae bacterium
ACGACGGTGTGGGTGACGTGAGGTCGCACAGTGTGATCGGATCGCTCGGCGTCGTTGGATCGGAGGTGTTGGCGTGGAGATCGTGACGAAGCAGGGGCATCCCGACTTCCTCGATCTGCCGTGGGATGTGCCGCTGGTCGAATGGCAGCATCCGCGTCTCGTGAAGATGGCGCACGGCATCAGTCGCCACATCGTGCGGTTCGTGCGCTTCGACGAGCGGGTCTATGCACTCAAGGCAACGTCGATCGCTGCTGCGCAGACCGAGTACCGGATGCTGCGCAGCCTCCGGGACGATCACCTGCCGGTGGTCGAACCGGTCGGGGTGGTATCCGATGCGCCGGAGGCGGACGACGCAGTGCTCATCACCCGGTACCTCGACTACTCCTTGCCGTACTGGTACCTGCTCGGCCGCGGAGATCCCGCGCTCGCCGATCGGCTGATGGATGCCGGCGTCGTGCTGCTTGTCCGGCTCCATCTGGAGGGTGTGTTCTGGGGCGACTGTTCGTTGTCGAACATCCTGTGGCGTCGCGACGCCGGCGCGATGATGGCGTACCTCGTCGACGCCGAGACCACCGAGCGGCAGCCGACGATCTCTGACCGGATGCGCAGGTACGACATCGACATCGCGGTCGAGAACGTGGTCGGCGGTCTGCTCGAACTGCAGGCCAGCGGACGCATCGACTACGAGGTCGACCACCTCGCGATCGCGGAATCGCTCCGTGCGCGCTACGAGGATCTGTGGAGTGAGCTGACCCGCGTCGAGGAGTTCGATCTCGACGAACGGTGGCGCATCGAACAGCGGGTGAGACGCATCAACGATCTCGGTTTCGACGTCGAGGAGCTGTCGATCAATCGCGATGGGCGAACCCTGTCCGTTCAACCGGTACTCATCGAGGAGGGCCACCACGCTCGCGAGCTTCGCCGTCGCACGGGCCTCGAGGTGCAGGAGAACCAGGCCCGCCGTCTCCTGGCCGACATCGACCAGTACGGGGCATGGCTCGAGCGGCGCGAGGAGACATCGATCCCTCACGCGGTTGCCACCGCCCGGTGGCTCGCCGAGGTGTATCAGCCCGCGGTCGACGCGATCCCCGCCGACATGCGAGCGCACCTCGAGCCTCCCGAGATCTTCCACCAGTTGCTCGAACACCGCTATCTCATGGCCGAGAAGCGCGGCGGCGACGTCACGAACACCGAAGCCCTCGCCGACTATCTCGCCGGCGTGTTGACCTCAGCGCCCGCGGAGCGTCAGCTCCGTCTCGACGGCGACCCGCCAGCAGGTACCGTCGGTCTTGATGACTGACCTCGAACGAAGTGCCCCAGCGCGGCGAGCGATCGGATTGATCGACCTGACCGACCTCGCCGATGACCATTCACCCGGAGGCATCGACGAGCTGTGCCGTCGTGCGCGTGAACACGCAACCGCAGCGGTGTGCGTCTGGCCGGAGTTCGTGGCCACGTGCGCAACGCAGTTGCACGGTTCCGGGGTGAGGGTGGCGACCGTCGTCAACTTCCCGTCGGGCGACGAGCCGATCGACGCAGTCACGATGGCTGTCGCTGCTGCCCTGGCTGATGGTGCCGATGACATCGACGTCGTACTTCCCTACCGGGCACTGCTGGCCGGCGATCCCGATCGTGCCGCGGCCATGGTGGCCGCAGTGGCCGAGCTGGTCGAGCCGCCCAGGTTGCTCAAGGTGATCCTCGAGACCGGCGCTCTCGACGAGAACGCAACGATCACGACCGCCGCACAGCTGGCTGTCGACAACGGGGCCGACTTCGTGAAGACCTCCACCGGAAAGATCCCGGCCGGCGCCAGCCTCGCAGCGGCCGAGGCGATGCTCGACGTGATTGCGGGTGCCGGTCGTCCGGTCGGCCTCAAGCCATCCGGCGGGATTCGCACGTTCGACGAGGCGATGGACTACATCGACCTCGCCGACTCGGTGATGGGCGACGGTTGGGCGAGTCCGGCCACATTCCGATTCGGCGCGAGCGGGCTGCTCGATTCGCTGCTGGCCGTGATCGACGGCGACTCCGACGTGCAGAGCTCGTCGAGCTACTGAGCGCCGGCGTCGAGGCCGTTTCGGTGGATGACGTCGCGGTACCAGGCGGCGCTGTCGCGCGGGGTTCGGTCGAGGGTGTCGAAGTCGACGTGCACGAGCCCGAAGCGCTTGTCGTAGCCGAGCGACCACTCGAAGTTGTCCATCAATGACCACTGGAAGTAGCCGCGAATGTCGACGCCTGAGTCGATGGCGTGTCGGATCGCTCGCAGGTGCTGGTCGAGATAGTCGATCCGGCGCGGGTCGGCGCATCGGCCGTCGACGATCGGATCGTCGTAGGCGCAGCCGTTCTCGGTGATGTAGATCGGCGGAAGGTTCGGGTAGTCGTCCCGAAGCCGCACGAGGAGGTCGGTGAACCCGTTCGGCGTGATCGGCCAGCCCATGTCGGTGTGGATCTCGGCCTCGTCGGCCTCGGTGAGACCGGTGACGGTCGGGTAGGCCAACATTCGATCGGTCACCTCGCCGTCGTCGAGGTCGCGCAGGATGATGTCGAAGTAGTAGTTGATGCCCACCCAGTCGAGCGGCTGGCTGATCGTGTCGGCGTCGCCCGACTGGATGGCGTCGGCCAGCGGCCCGTACGACTCGAGGAGGTCGGCCGGGTACTCGCCGCGCAGCGTGGCATCGAACCACCAGCGGTTGTGGATCGCGTCGACGAGACGCAGCTGGGTGGTGTCGGCGGGCCGTTGCGCGTCGCTGACGATGTTCGACGGGTTGATGACGATGCCGAGTTGCAGGTCGTCACGTTCGGCGCGCATGGTCTGCAACGCAAGGCCGTGGGCGAGAAGTTCGTGATGTGCAACGGTGACTGCGGCGTGCGGGTCGACGAGGCCCGGCGCGTGGACGCCCGCTGCGTGGCCGAGGTAGGCGTAGCACCAGGGTTCGTTGAAGGTCGACCACATGTGGACCCGGTCGCCGAGTTCTCTGACCATCAGCGCGGCGTAGTCGCCGAACCAGCTCACCGTGTCGCGGTTGCGGAAGCCGCCGAGCTCCTCGAGCGCCTGCGGGAGGTCCCAGTGGAACAGCGTCGGGCACGGGACGATGCCGTGTTCGAGGAGCCGGTCGACGAGACGTTGGTAGAAGTCGACGCCCTCCTGGTTGACACCGCCGTGACCATCGGGCATCACCCTCGACCAGGAGATCGAGAAGCGGTAGCTCTGCAGGCCCAGGTCGGCCATCATCCTGACGTCGTCGTCGAGGCGGTGGTAATGGTCGCATGCCACGTCGCCGGTGTGGCCGTTGGCGACCTTGCCTTCCGTGTGCGAGAACACGTCCCACACGCTCTCGCCTCGGCCGCCCTCGCGTGCAGCACCCTCGATCTGGTAGCTGGCCGTCGCCGCACCCCAGAGGAAGCCGGTCGGGAACTGGGCAATCTCGCTCATCGCGGGTCAGTGTTGCAGATGGTCCGCAGCATCGAGCGCCTGCCGCCCGATCATCTGTCGGACCGGTAGTCTTCGGGGCCCCTGCCCTCGTAGCTCAGGGGATAGAGCATCGGCCTCCGGAGCCGTGTGCGCAGGTTCGAATCCTGCCGAGGGCGCCACTGGTTTTCCGCTCTGATCAGGGGAAATGGCCTGGTCAGGGCGTTGGGGAGTTCACCGCTGTATCGGGCTGTTCACCCCTGTTCCCCGCCAGTTGCGGGAGGACCGCGGGAGGAGATTCTCTAGGCGGGTCTCACTGCGCGGAGGTTTCGGCGACCGATGTGCCGGCAAAGCTTGAGCGAACCGGTGGGGCTCGACCCCGGCCAACGAGTCCGTGAAAGTGAAAGTGTGACGTCACGGTTGGG
>DASQFE010000496.1:0-5534 GCA_035633295.1 Ilumatobacteraceae bacterium
ACCCTGCCGCGCGACAGGCGTCGGCCATCCCGCGCACGACCTCGGCGACCATGTCGGCATCGAGCACGCTGGCGGCGATGTAGTCGAGGAAGAACAGCGGCCGCGCCGACTGCACGAGCACATCGTCGATGCAGTGATTGACGATGTCGATCCCGACGCCGCGGACCATGCCGAGTCGAGCCGCGAGTTCGACTTTCGTGCCGACGCCGTCGGTCGATGCCACGAGAACCGGATCGTCAAGCTCCAAGATGGCCTTCGCCGAGAACACACCGCCGAAGCTTCCGACACCCTTGAGCACGCCGTTGTCGTGCGTGGCCTCGACAGCTGCCTTCATCTCCGACACGGCACGGCTGCCCTCGTCGATGTCGACCCCTGTCGCGGCGTATGACGCGATGCCGGCGCCGAGGGCTCGCCAACCGATGTCACGGCGCACCTGCATCCCATCGAAGTGGATGTTCGCCATGTGCTCGTAGGCCGCACGACGGGCTTCGGACAGGTCGAAGCCGATCCCGGTCACCGCCAGCACCCGGCCACCGGCGACTCGGCCCTCGGCGTCGACAGCGGCGTCGAACCGCAGGGTCGTGGTGCCATCACGACCGATCACGCCGCTCTCCATCCCGTCGGAGATGGTGGCCCCGGTCACGGGGGCCGAGGGATACCCGGGTGCCGCGGCGACGACGGTGAGTGCGGCCTGAGCGCGCACGATGAGCGCCACGTCGTCGAGTGACCCGCGAGTGCACGCCAGGGCCAGTTCGGCGAGATCGGTCTCGAGGAGCGGCAACACGGTCTGGGCCTCGGGGTCACCGAAACGGACGTTGTACTCGATCAGCCGTGGGCCGTCGTCGGTCAGCATGAGCCCGGCGAAGAGCACGCCGACATACGGCGTTGCCTGCGCCGTGAGGTGGTCGAGGATCGGCTGAACGAATGTCGCCACCAGTTCGTCGGCCGAGTACGGGATCGGGGCTGGGGCGTAGGCACCCATGCCCCCGGTGTTGGCCCCGGTATCGCCCTCGCCGATGCGTTTGTGGTCCTGGGCAATGGGCAGTGCGACGGCCCGGGTGCCGTCGCACAGCGCGAGCAGCGAGCATTCGGGGCCGGAGAGCCGTTCCTCCAGCACGAACGGGCCGATCGCTGCTGCGGTGGTGATTGCGGCGACGGTCTCGGCGTCGTTCGATGGCACCGTGACACCCTTGCCCGCCGCGAGGCCGTCGAGCTTGACGACCACCGGACGAGCCAGCTCGTTCCACCACGCGATTGCTTCGTCGGCGTCGTTGAAGTGACCGAACGCCGGGCCGGGGATGCCGAGTGACGTCGCCAGTTCGCGAGCGAACGATTTTGACGATTCGAGTCGGGCCAGGTCGGCGGTGGGCCCGAAGCACGGGATGCCGCGACGTGCGCACTCGTCGGCCACACCGGCAACGAGCACCGCTTCGGGCCCGGGGATCACGAGATCGGTGTCGCCGGTGGACGCATCCCCAAGGTCTCCGTCGATCCGTACGTCGTGGCCGTGGTATCGACACGCCCATGCAATCGCCTGCTCGCGGCCACCCGATCCGATGACCAGTACCCGCATCAGGCGAGCACGCCTTCGAACGAGAGCTTGGGCTGCGCATCACCGACGTTCATCGGGTACTTCCCGGTGTAACAAGCGTTGCAGTAGCCGTCGTCGTCGTGCGCCGGGGTGTCGGCCACCGCCATCATCATCCCGTCGAGCGACAGGAACGCCAGACTGTCGGCGCCGATGTGCTCACGAATCTCCTCGACGCGGAGCCGGGCGGCGATGAGGTCGCCATCGTGGCCCATGTCGACGCCGAAGTGACACGCATGCGTGATCGGCGGACACGTGATGCGAACGTGGACCTCGGTCGCTCCCGCATCTCGGACCAACTTCACGAGGGGCCCCGCCGTGGTGCCGCGCACGAGCGAGTCGTCGATCATCACGACCCGCTTGCCCTCGAGGTTCTCGCGGAGCGCATTGAACTTGAGGGCGACGCCACGCTCACGGATGTCCTGTGTGGGCTCGATGAACGTGCGACCGATGTACCGGTTCTTGATCAGTCCGTCGTTGAAGGGGATACCGCTCTCGTTCGAGTATCCGATGGCGGCCGGGATCGACGAGTCGGGCACGGGAATCACCACGTCGGCGTCGGCGGGAGCTTCCTGGGCGAGCTGCACGCCGAGTCGCTGGCGCACGTGGTGGACGTTGCGGCCGTCCCACACCGAGTCGGGACGCGAGAAGTAGACGAACTCGAAGGTGCAGCGCGCGCTTCGTGGTTGGGGAGCGAGCACCTGTGATCGGTGCACCTCGGCGCCGATCAGGGTCACCATCTCGCCGGGCTGCACTTCCTCGATGTCGACACATCCGAGCGTCGAGAGGGCGCAGGTTTCGCTGGCCACGGCGTGACCACCATGCGGGAGGCGACCGATCGACAGCGGCCGGAACCCCCAGGGATCACGCACGGCGATCACATGGTCGGCCGCCAACAGCACGAGCGAGAACGCGCCCTTCCATGCAGGCAACGTGCGCTCGATGCGCTCCTGCCAGGTCTGGCCGCCCGCGGCGGCGAGCATCAGCGTCATCACCTCGGAGTCGCTCGTTGCAGTGAGCCCGAACCCCCGGCTCAACAGCTCGTCACGCAGCGCCGGCGCGTTGACGACGTTGCCGTTGTGGGCGAGCGCCAACGGCCCGTGCATCGTCTCCACCAGGAACGGCTGGATGTTGCGCTCGGCATTCGAGCCGGTGGTCGAGTACCGGGTGTGGCCGATGGCGTGGTAGCCGGTGAGAGGTGCAAGCGCTTCAGGCGTGAACACGTTCGCAACGAGGCCCGCTTCTTTGTGGACCCGAGCCCGCTTGCCGTCACTGACGGCGATCCCTGCGGCTTCTTGACCGCGATGTTGCAGCGCGAACAGGCCGAAGAAGGCCAGCTGTGCCACACCCTCGCCATGGGGTGTCGAGATGCCGAGCACCCCGCACTCGTCCTTGGGCGAGTCGTCGTCCGGTTCTGCGGTCACAGCGATCGGCCGGTGAAGCTTGGTCATGTCAGGTGATCTCCAGTTCCGCGACAGCGGCGTTGATCCGTGGTCCTGCAGGGTAGACGCCCGGGATGAACGTGGTCCCCGTGAGGCGCTCGTAGGCGTTGATGTAGCGCGCCGACGTGGCGGTCCACACCTCGGACGGTAGTTGCGGGATCGGGCCGTCGCCGGTGTAGCCCGCGTCGGCCAGTGCTCGGCGGACGACTTCCTTGTCGAGGCTTTCGGGCTCGTCGCCCGCCGCGAGCCGTTCGTCGTAGGTGTCGGCGATCCACCAGCGAGACGAATCCGGTGTGAGTGCCTCATCGATCAGTAGTAGTTCACCGTCGGCCGCGACGCCGAACTCGAACTTCGTGTCGGCGAGAATGAGGCCGGCCTCGAGCCCGCGTTGGGCACCGCGATCGAACATCGCCAGGCCAGCGGCCTCGACGGCGGCCCACAGTTCCGCCCCGACGAATCCTTGCTCGACCACGTCGCTCGACGACAGTGGTTGGTCGTGTGCGCCGGCTTCGCCCTTGGTGGTCGGGGTGATGATCGGTGCGGGGAGTGGCGTGTTCTTGCGGAGACCATCGGGGAACGTATACCCGTAGATCAGGCGTTCGCCGGCTGCATAGCGGGTCCACAGGGCAGTGTCGGTGACGCCAGTGATGTAGCCGCGAACGATCACTTCGACTGACAGGGGTGCCGCCTCACGCGCGATCAGCACATTCGGGTCTGGTGTCGACAGCGCGTGATTGGCGACGATGTCACGCGAGTGCTCGAACCACCACCACGAGAGCTGGTTCAACACCTGGCCCTTGTAGGGAACGCCGGCGATGACGCGATCGAACGCCGACAGCCGATCGGTGGTCACGAACAGCCGCCGATGGTCCGACAGTGCGTACGAAACACGTACCTTGCCGTCGCGTCGATCGGTGATGGGGAGGTCCACATCGACCAACGGTTCGGGGAAGGGGTCAGGAAACATCGGTCGATCGATGCCCATCACAGACCCTCGGCGTGGCGCACGCCATTGTCGAAAAGGCGCAGACCCAGATGCGCGACGCCGCCTCCGCTGCGCCGATGGCGGGGATGCTGGCGGGCCACGATGTGATTCTCCGGGTGCGGCATCAACCCGAGCACCACCCCGGAGGCATCGCTGACGCCGGCGATGTCGGCCACCGAGCCGTTGGGGTTGGTGCTGCGATAGCGCAGCGCCACCTGTCCGGCGGCCGCGAGCCCGTCGGGATCGGGGTGAACGTAGCGGCCTTCGCCGTGGGCGATCGGGCAGTGAATCGGGTCGTCGATGCCGTGCGTCCACACCGACACGCTGGTCGGGACCGCATCGAGCACGACCCAGCGACAGTCGAAGCGCCCTTGGGCGTTGTGGCCGAGTGCGCCCGGCAACAACCCCGTGCGGGTGAGTACCTGGAAACCGTTGCAGATGCCGATCAGCGGCCGTCCAGCGTCGACGAATACCCGCAGCCGATCGCCGAGTCCGACCATCAGGTCGAGCGCCAGCATTCGCCCGGCGCCGAGCGAATCGGCGTAGCTGAAGCCACCCGCGACGACGGCGAGTCGAGCCTCGTCGAGGAGGTGAGGTCGACGGATCAGCTCATCGGCGAGCACGATCTGCACCGAGGCCCCCGCAAGTTCGAGCGCACGTCCAGCGTCGCCGTCACGGTTGGTTCCCGGCCCGGCGATGACGAGTGCTGGGATTCGGCTCACGCGTCGACCCCGCCCTGAAAGGCATTGACGAGCGCGCCGAGTGGCAGCGATTCCACCCCGGCGATCAGGAGTGTCGACTCGTCGTTGACGATGCCGATGCGGATGGCCCGGTTGTCCATCACTTCGAGGAACACCGCCACGCGTTGCGGCCGGACCTCGACGACGAGCCGACCGCACGACTCCGCAAACAGCGCAGTGGCCAGGTCGTGGTGGGGCAGGGTGTCGATGGTGGCGCCGAGTCGGCCGGCGATGCACATCTCGGCGATCGCCACGGCGAGGCCGCCCTCGCTGAGGTCATGGCACGACTCGATCAGACCCGCGCGCATGGCGGCGTGCAGGCGGCGATAGTCGCTCGGCGCATCAGGTACCGGCGCGGGCGCCACGCCACCAAGACCCGGAGTGCCGCACACCATGTCGAGATGTGAGCCGGCGAACTCGGTGCGGGTCTCCCCGATGAGGAGCAGGACGTTGCCGGGCCCGGACAGGTCGGGCGTGATGCAGTGGTCGGCGTCGGGTACATGGGCGATCGCCGTGATCACGAGTGTGGGTGGCACTGCATGGCGTTGGCCGTCGGACCCCATGTACTCGTTGTTGAGTGAGTCCTTTCCCGACACGAACGGGGCGTTGTACATGCGAGCGGCTCCGCAGCACCCGTCAACAGCCATCACCAATTCACCGAGCGTCGACGGACGCCGGGGGTCGCCCCACGAGAAGTTGTCGAGCAGCGCCACCCGATCGGGGTCGGCGCCGACGGCGACGACATTGCGCATCGCTTCGTCGACCACGGCGTAGGCCAT
>DASQFE010000497.1:0-3124 GCA_035633295.1 Ilumatobacteraceae bacterium
GTGAAGGCCGGTGTCATCGACGCTGCCAAGGTCACTCGTTCGGCCCTGCAGAACGCAGCGTCGATCGCAGCGCTGTTCCTGACCACCGAAGTGGTCATCGTCGACAAGCCGGAGAAGTCCTCCGGCATGCCGATGGGTGGCGGAGACATGGACTTCTGATCCGCTGGTCGCGTCGGCTGCTGGAGCGTGATCGCTCCTGGTGACCGACGCGACCTGGTCGCTTGCCAGGGGTCAGACCCCAGTTTCAACGCCTTCGGCGTCGCAACTGGGTTCTGACCCCTTCTCGCGTAGCCTGAGGGTATGCGCATGGAAGCTGGTCTGGCCGTCGTCCACCTGTTCGGCAAGCCGACACCGTCACTCGATCGTGAGGCTGTACTCGC
This sequence comes from Ilumatobacteraceae bacterium, assembly GCA_035633295.1. Classification (GTDB taxonomy): domain Bacteria; phylum Actinomycetota; class Acidimicrobiia; order Acidimicrobiales; family Ilumatobacteraceae; genus Sva-07. Next base: position 381 of record DASQFE010000497.1, read on the forward strand.
CGCGATCAAGGCTGCTGAGGCCGACGACTGTCAGGTGATCACGGCGGCGATGCTCGGTCACAAAGCCGATGTTGCGTTCATGGCGCTCGCTCCTGACTGGCGAACGCTGCGTGCCCTGCAGACGTCGCTGCAGCATGCCGGCATCGACATCGTCGACAGCTATGTCTCGATCACCGAAGTCAGCGAGTACGCGAAGGGCATGCCCGAGCACATGCTCCAGGCCCGCCTGCATCCCGAGATCCCACCCGAGGGGCTCAGTGCATTCTGCTTCTACCCGATGAGCAAGAAGCGTGAGGCGCATGCCAACTGGTTCGCCACGCCGTACGACGAGCGCAACGAGATGATGATGGAGCACGGCAAGAGCGGCCGCACGTTCGCCGGTCGCGTCGCACAGCTCGTCACCGGGTCGACTGGGCTCGACGACTACGAGTGGGGCGTCACGCTGTTTGCTGCGAGCCCCGACGTGATCAAGGATGTCGTGTACACGATGCGCTTCGATCAGGGGTCGGCGCTCTACGGCGAGTTCGGGGCGTTCTACGTCGGCTACCTCGACTTCATCGAGAACGTCCTGTAACGACGCACTGCCCCGACTCACAACGTCGGCGTCAGAGGCCCACGGTGACGGCGCGATCGAACCTGTCCTCACCGTTGGAGTCGTACACGAACCGGTCGAACACTGCTCGTGAGGGGTCGCCCGTGCGGGCAATCTCCGTCAGTCCCGATGGGCCGTTGTAGTCAACCTGCAGGTCCGCCTCGAGAGCCGCGACGCAGTCGGCGAAGGTCCGACACACCGACCCGCCCGAACTCACCAATGCGATCTCGGCGGCGATGTCGCTCGGCACATCTGAGTCGGCGCTGACAGCCGCCAGCGCGACGAGGTTGACGCAGTCGAACGCGTTGGCGGCGAAGAGCCCCGGCGGATCGAACGGCGCAGTCGGATCGGCCGACTCGGCCTGGGGTGCCAGCCCGACGATCTTCTCGCGCAGGTCGGTGTCGAGACCGGCGATTCGTTGCGGTGTCGTCGGGTTGCGCATGGCGTCGTTCACCACGACCTTTGCCAGTGCGCTGGTGTCGAGTTCACCGAGGGTCTCCAGGAATCGAGTGCCGTCTTCGTCGCCGGCCAGCACGATCGCCACCTGCGCACCCGAATCGAGGAGTTGGCGAGCCTTCGAGGTGAGGTCGACGTCGCGCTCGGTGAACGTGATCGTTTCAGCGACCGAGATCGACCCGTTGGCAATCGCCGTCTCCACGCTGTCGGCGAAATCCCGGCCGTAGGAGTCGTCGATGTGGACGATCGCGGCCTGGAGCACGCCAGTCTGGTCGGCGACGTCGGCGATTGCCTGCGCCTGGAGTGAGTCGCTCGGCACCGTGCGGAAGAACAGCCCGTCATCGGGGAACCCGTCGAGCGCGAGCGCACTGGCGGTCGGCGAGCACGTCAACGTCCCTGACGACACGATCTCGTCGAGCGTGCTCAGCGCAATCGTCGACGACCCGGGACCGACGATGACGTCGACATCACGGGCCAGGAGCGATTGGATTGCGGTGCTCGCCGAACCCGTGGTGCTGCCTTCGTCTTCGACCACCGGACGAACCGGCTCACCAAGCACGCCGCCGGCCAGGTTGATCCGCTCGATGGCCAGTTCAGCCGCCGACACCATCGGCTCGCCAATCACCGTGTCGCCCTTCGGGAGCAGGATGCCGACCACGAGACGTCCGTCGCTGTCGGCCGGGGGCACGATTGTGGTCGTCGTTGCCGCGATCGTCGTGCTGGTGACCGCATCGCCACCGCTCGAGCAACCGGCCGCGCCGAGTCCGGCCATCAGGGCGACGGCAATCAGACAGCGGGTCACGACGATGCAGCGTAGAAGAGGTGACTCGTGCGACGTGGGCAGGTAGGTCGTGCGCTTTCACCACCTAGGCTCTGGCGCATCGATGCCACCGACGTGAACAAACTCAGCCGAGGCGCCGCTCGGCGGGCGGAGCGTCTGGAAGAAGCCGATTCCCGGGTGGATCGCTTCGGACGTGAGTACTGCGAGGTGCTGGCCGAACTCACCGACGACTGGGTGATCGAACTCTTCGACGACGCCATGCGGACGAACCCACCCAAGTCGGGACGCGTGGCCATCCTCGCTATCGGCGGATACGGGCGTGGCGAACTGGCGCCCGGCAGCGACCTCGACATCCTCCTGGTTCATGACGTCAAGGCCAAAAAGGTCGCGAAGGACCTCGCGCCAACGGCCAGCGCGTTGTGGTACCCGCTCTGGGATTCGGGTGTGAAGCTTGGTCACGCTGTTCGTCGGATCGATGAGCAGCTCGAACTTGCTCGTAGCGATCTCGATTCGGCGACAGCGCTGATCACAGGTCGAGCGCTTGCCGGTGACGACGCACTCGCAGCCGAGGTCGTGGCCAAGGGCCAGGCGCTGTGGCGGTCGAACGCGCCGAAGTTCCTCCGCGAGCTGCGCGCCCGGGTGCGCGAGCGGGAGGAATCGGCGGGTGACGTTGCCTACCGGCTCGAGCCTGACCTGAAAGACGGCCACGGTGGTCTACGCGATGTGCAGTCGCTCTGGTGGGCCCAGGAGGCGGGCCTCGACCTGCGCGCCGAAGACCTCGTTGATCTCGGTCACTGTTACGACGTGTTGTTGCGAGCTCGGGTGGCCTTGCACCGGTCGACCGAACGCGCCGGCGATGTGCTGCGCCTCGAAGATCAGGATGCGGCGGCTGCGGCCGGAGGCTGGAACGACGCC
>DASQFE010000498.1:0-4340 GCA_035633295.1 Ilumatobacteraceae bacterium
GTCGGCGGTGATGGACACGTCAGGATCATCCCCACCCCCGAACCGTTCACCGTGCGCGTCGCGCCACGTACAGAGCGCCCCGACCTCGACCGTGACGGTTCCGGGTGCTGAAAGGACGGTCCACCGGGTCACGACACCCGAGCGCCCATGGGGCATCGCCAGTTCCATCCGGATGGTGACGTCACCGGCTGACCACTGCCAACGCGGTACCCCGTCGATCAGATCGAAACGATCCAGCAACGTGTGGCCGACGGGGGAGATCGCACCGGTCGCCCACTCATGCGTGGCCAGCTCGATCCTGCGGTCGCCGACGACGACGACTGCGTCGAGTCCGACGAGCCCGACCCGTCGTCCGATCGGTGGTTCGGTCGCCACCACCAGCAGGCCGTGGTATCGGCGCGTCCGCAGTCCGGCCACGGTGCCCATCGCGAAGCCGCCGAGCCCATCGGTCACGAGCCACTCGCGCTCGGCAGCATCGTCCAAGTTGCCGGTTGTCTGACGTCCGAACGTGATGTGGGTCATTGCTCCCTGTCCGTCGAACCGGCCGAACGTGACATCGACCAGAGGCGAGATGTGGCAGGTCGAGACGATCAGTTGTGGTGGGAGTCGTGGAACGAGCGCAGCAGCGCGTCGCAGATGTGACGGGAGGGCGGCGGGGGGTGCACGCGGCCGAGTACGTCGACGGTCCGTCGCGTCTGCTCGACGTAGCGTTCACATTCCGCACATGTGCGCAGGTGCCGTTCGAATCGCTCGAACTCGACGGCAGTCATCGCGCCTTCGAGGTACTCGGTGACCAGCTCGACCGCCTCCTGGCACTGGTACGGATCATGCCGATGCCGGACCCGGTGCACGAGGTCGGCGACACGGCCCTCCTCTGACGCCCGTCGCCTCAAACTGGCGAGGGCGTGACTGAACGTTCGACTACCCACACTCAGGTAGTCCGTCGAGGAGCACGTCTGTTACGAGAACGTTCAGCGTTGGGCATGGATCGCGGGTGTCTGTAACGAAGATCCGGTGAGATGGACCGACACAACGTGAGCACGACCGATCGTGCTTCAGGCATCGGGAAACTCGAGGAGTGTCATGAACGGACTGGTTGGCAAGACGGCGATCGTCACGGGCGGCAGCTCAGGCATCGGGCAGGCGATCGCGACCCGGTTGGGCAACGACGGCGTGAACATCGCGATCAACTATGTCGGTCCGCTCGACGGTGCGTTGGCCACGAAGGAAGCGATCGACGCCGGACTGGAGGCCTGCGTCGATGCGGTGAACTCGTGCAGCCAACCGAGCCGTGCCATCGTCGTCGAGGCCGACGTCTCCGACGAAGCGTCCGTCGAGCGGATGTTCGCCGATGTGCGTGCCGAGTTCGGCACGGTCGACTTCCTCGTCAACAACGCTGGCATCCAGGTTGCTCGCGAGACCGACATGCTCGACGCAGCGGCGTTCGATCGGGTGATTGCCGTCAACCTGCGCGGGTCGTTCCTGTGCGCACGCGAGCAGATCCGACAGTTGCTCGCCGATGATCGGCCGGGATCGATCGTCAATGTGTCGTCGGTCCACCAGGTCATTCCAAAGCCGAAGTTCCTCGGCTATTCCGTGAGCAAGGGCGGGATGCAGAACCTCACGAAAACGCTTGCCCTCGAGTACGCCGGTCGTGGCATACGGGTCAATGGGATCGGTCCGGGCGCGACCGTCACGCCGATCAACAGGGCGTGGATCGATGACCCCGAGAAACGGGCGATGGTGACGTCGCATATTCCGATGGGACGCGCCGGTGACGCCGAGGAAATGGCGGCGGTGACCGCATTCCTGCTGTCGGACGATGCCGGCTACATCACCGGCCAGACGATTTTCGTCGACGGTGGGCTGACGTTGTTCGCCGACTTCCGCGGCACGTGGTCGTCGGAGTAGACGCCTTCGGAGAACGGAGCGGACACCGCCGACGCAGCGATCGGCTGAGGGAGCAATCGTCGCTCGCTTCTGCCACTACCGTCGTCGGTGGAATGGACCTGGACGACATGACCGGTGAGGTAGCGCTCATCGAGCGGCTGCGCGCGGGCGACGACCGGGCGTTCGCGTTCCTCGTCGATCGGTACTACACGAGCATGTTGCACGTCGCTCGGGGGTACGTGGCCTCGAAGGAAGCCGCCGAGGACGTTGTTCAGGAGACGTTCCTGGGTGTGATCAAGGGCATCGACCGCTTCGAGGGCAGGTCGTCGCTGAAGACCTGGATGTTCCGGATACTGGTGAATCGGGCTCAGACCCGAGGCGAACGCGAGGGGCGAGTTCGACCGTTCTCGTCGATCGGTGACGCAGCGACCCCGGCCGTCGACCCCGATCGGTTCGAGAAGACCGGCCGCTGGGCCGGGTACTGGTCGTCGCCGCCGTCGGACGAGGAGCTTCCCGAGGCGAGCGTACTTGCCGCAGAACTGGGTGATCGGTTGCTCGCTGCGATCGCGACCTTGCCGGAAACGCAGCGCGCAGTGCTGGAGCTGCGTGACGTGCTCGGATTCTCGTCGCACGAGGTGTGCGAACTGCTCGCGATCAGCGAGGCCAATCAGCGCGTGCTGTTGCACCGGGCACGAAGCAAAGCCCGTGCAATACTCGAGGGGTTCATGCGGACGAGCGAAGAGGACCAGTGATGGCACAACCTGCCGTGAACTGTGCGCACCTCGTCGAGGTCGTCACCGAATGGATGGAGGGTGCGCTCTCCGACAACGAGCGGATCCAGGTCGAGGAGCATCTCGTGATCTGTCCGCACTGCACCGACTATCTCGCTCAGCTGCGGCGCTCGATCGAGGTGTTGCACGAGTCACCCCGTCCCGCGGCGCCCGCCCAAGCGCGCGTGGCATTGTTCGAAGCATTCCGTCGCCGCCAGCCCTGAGACGATCGCGGCGGCGCCCGGGTAGCCCCCAGTTGTTTCGCGGGCGTTCATCTCGGCCTCGTAACGCAGCGACGGTCACGAGGACTGGCCGATTGCTCGTCAATCACGACGCGCAATCACACCAAGGAGCCCCAATGATCCGTTCCCGATACGTCCAACTCTTCGGCGCGTTGCTTGTCGCAACCGCCGTCGGCGCGCTCGGAGCTGCGCCGGCCAGCGCCGATGACGGCGATGATGATGACGATGCTCAAGCCGGCCACGTCTTCGAAGCGACCAATCAAGTGGCCGGCAATGCGATCCAAGTGTTCGATCGAGCCTCGGACGGCACCCTCACTGTCGGTCCGCTCGTGTCCACCGGTGGCCTCGGTTCCGGTGACTCGCTCGGTTCGCAAGGTGCCGTCATCAGCGCCGACGAGCACGTCCTGGTGGTCAACGCCGGTGACAACACCGTGTCGTCCTTCGAATTGAGCGATGGCGAACTCGAGCTGAGCGACGTCGCGCCCTCGGGTGGCGTGCGCCCGGTGAGCGTGACCGTTTCGGATGACATGGTGTTCGTCCTCAACGCCGGCAGCGATTCGATCAGCGGGCTGCGACTCGACGATGACGGCGATCTCCGACCAATCCCCGACAGCACCTTGCCGCTGAGCGGCAGGGGCGTCGGTGGCGCGCAGATCCAGTTCAACGAGCGCGGCGACACACTCGTGGTCACGGAGAAGACCACTGCCAAGATCGACCTGTACCGCGTCGGTCGGCGTGGCAGCGTGACCGGGCCAACGGTCGTCGACAGCGTTGGAGCCGTTCCCTTCGGATTCGACATCGACCGGAAGGGCCACGTCGTGGTCTCGGAAGCAGCGCCGGGTGCAGTGTCGTCCTACCAGCTCCGTCGTCAGTCGCTCAATGTGATCACGCCGTCGTTGCCCGACACCCAGGCCGCCGCGTGTTGGCTCGAGATCTCGGCTGACGGTCGCTTCGCGTACACGACCAACGCGGCGAGCAGCACGATCTCTTCCTATTCGATCGCACGCGACGGATCGCTCACCCTGGTCGCAGCTGTTGCGGCCACGACGAGTGCAGGCCCGACCGACATCGCCCAGAGCAGCGACGGAGCGCACCTCTACGTGCGGATGCGCAGCGGCTCGGTCGGCATGTTCGCCGTCAACGGCGACGGTACGCTCACATCGCTCGGCGAGGTCGCTGGCGCCGCGTCGATCGGTACGTCAGGACTGGCTGCCGACTGACGCCACCTCATCTCCCTGTTCGGTGGGGTGCGACGTCGATGTCGCACCCCACCGGCGCGTCCGGCACCAGACTTCGGATGTGCCGATCAGGTGAGGCCGAGCCGTTGGATGAGGAATTCGGACTGAAAGGTGCGTTCGGCTGTGTAGCCGGCGTCGTAACGCTCCTGGTCCCCAGCCGGCGCAGCGGCGATGTGACCAGCCGAGCATGCCGCAGCGAA
>DASQFE010000499.1:0-10076 GCA_035633295.1 Ilumatobacteraceae bacterium
TGAAGGCCGTCGACGACGGGCAACTCGCTGCGTTCGGCCAGCGGATCCGCAACCGCCTCGGCGATCTCGGACGACCCTTCGACATGGACGCCGCCGAGGTGTTCAAGCTGATCGTCGACCTCTGACGGCCGTCGCCCGAACGCGAAACGAGGGGCCCGCAGGCCCCTCGTTCCTCAACCGTGCTGACGCGATGCAGCGTTACTTCTTCGCTGGAGCCTTCTTCGCTGGAGCCTTCTTGGCCGGAGCCTTCTTGGCCGGAGCCTTCTTCGCTGGCGCCTTCTTGGCCGGAGCCTTCTTCGCTGGCGCCTTCTTCGCTGGCGCCTTCTTCGCTGGCGCCTTCTTCGCTGGCGCCTTCTTCGCTGGCGCCTTCTTCGCTGGCGCCTTCTTGGCCGGAGCCTTCTTCGCTGGAGCCTTCTTCGCTGGAGCCTTCTTGGCGACGGCCATCAGTTCACTTCCCGTTGAGGGCGGACTTGAGCGTCGAGCTGGCGCTGAACTTCATCGCCGTCGATGCCTTGATCTGCACCGGGGCCCCTGTCTGGGGGTTGCGGCCGGTACGGGCACTGCGCTGGGTGGTGCTGAACGAGCCGAAGCCCGGCCATGCGACCTTTTCGCCTGACTTGGTCGAGGCGACGACATGATCGAAGAACGCGCCAAGGGTGCGCTCTGCGTCTGCCTTCGACACGTCAGCGGCGGCCGCCACTGCGTCGATCAGTTCTGCTTTGGTTGCCATGAGTCCTCTTTCGGATGGGTGTTGCGTTGCTGTTCACCCCGGTGGATGCCACCGAGACCGACCCCACCGTTGCGGTGGGATGTGTCCATGAGACCGACGTGAGCACCATCCATACAAGCACCTAACTCATTGCATCTGCAATGACCTTGTCGGCTGAGCCGTGCCGGTATTGGAGATCTTTCGCATCCACCACCATGCGCCGCGGCTGAGCTAGAACACCGATCCGTTGGGTATGACATCCGTTTCAGAGCACATCTACGAGGCTTCCGCCGAGGAGTGATGGTGACCGACCTTCTTCCGTCCGCTGGCGCACCGACCCCCGATGCCGAAAACGCATCATCGGGTCACGACCGCACGAAGGGAGGCCAGCGAACTCGACTTGTTCTCGACACGTCCGTACTGATTGCGGATCCGACCTGTGTGCTCGAATTCATCGACGCCGACGTCGTGATTCCGCTGACCGTTGTGGAGGAACTCGACGGGCTCAAGAGTCGTCCCGACGATGTCGGTCGAGCAGCGAGGACGGCATTGCGGACCCTGGAGGAACTCCGAGTGGCCCACGGCGGCTCGCTCGCCAAGCCGGTTCCCACTGGCAACGGCACCGCCACGCTGCAGATCGAGATCAACAACATTCGCAAACACCTGCTCATCGAGCACGGCCTCGATCCATCGGTGCCGGACAACCGCATCATCGGTGCCGCCATCGGTCAGTCCGACTTCGGCCCGACCACGATGATCAGTAACGACGCCGCGCTACGCATCAAGGCGGCGCATCTCGGTGTCGATGCCGCCGAGCATCGCCTCACCCGGTCGGATCGCCAGAGTGCAGCCGTTGGGTGGTCGACGCTCGAGGCTCCCTATGAGGTCATCGACTGCCTGTACGCCGCCGGCGCCATCGCCATCGACGCTGTGACGACCCACACCGCTGTCGAGTTCACCGAGAACGAGTTCGCCGTACTGCGGTCGGGTTCGCAGTCGGCGCTCGTGCGCGCAGTCGACAACGAGTTCGTCCTGCTGTCGCAACACACTCCCGAAGCCTGGGGGCTGCGCCCGCGCAGCAAGGAGCAACGATTCGCGCTCGAGCTGCTGCTCGATCCCGACATTGCCGTGATCGCACTTGACGGACGCGCCGGCACCGGCAAGACGATCCTGGCGATCGCCGCCGGGCTCGAGCAGGTCGTCGAGCACTCCCGCTACGAGCGCCTCGCCGTGTACCGACCGCTCGTTCCGGTGGGTCGAGCCGATGTGGGGTTCCTCCCGGGCGGACTCGACGAGAAGCTCGACCCGTGGATGGCTGCCATTCACGACGCTGTCGTCGCGCTGACCGACCGTGGCAGCATCACGGACGCTCGCGACATGGTCGACGAGCTGACCAACCGCGGTCAGCTCTCGCTCGAGTCGGTCACCTTCCTGCGAGGACGGTCGCTCCAGCGCCAGTTCGTGGTGGTCGACGAGGCCCAGAACCTCGAGCCGACCACGCTGCGCACGATCCTCACACGCGTCGGCGATGGCACGAAGGTCATCTTCACCGGCGACACGAGCCAGATCGATGCGCCCTACCTCGGCGAGTCGAACAACGCCCTGAGCGTGCTCACCTCCGCGTTCGCCGGCCAGCAGTGCTTCGGACACATCACCCTCACGGCGTGCGAGCGCAGCGACGTCGCCAGCCTCGCCGCCGAGCTCCTCTGAACCTGGACGGATCCGACCGAGGGCGATGTCGCGATTGGGTCTGACCCCGATCGCGCCGACTTCACTGTTTCGGTGATCCGGTTGCGCCGGCGGCTCCGAACATTTAGTGTTAAATGAAGTGGTGTTGGGCCAGCCCCCCGGCCCACCACCGCTCCCAGCACGAAAGGGAAGTCGCAGTGGCCGTTGCGGAGTTGTACCAATTCGACATGCCAGCAATCGAGAGCTGGCAGGATCTCGCAGCGTGCAAGGGTCGCACGAGGCTCTTCTTCCCGCCCAAAGCCGAGCGTCCGCAGGCTCGCGCTCGCCGTGAGGCAAAGGCCCAGCTGCTGTGCGGCGAGTGCCCGGTGTACAACGAGTGCCGAGCGTTCGCCCGCTCGCACCGCGAGTACGGCTACTGGGGTGGGGAGTCCGAGGAGGACCGCCACCTCGCCGGATTCACGGTGTCTGCACCCATTGGCGTCCGCGCCCGATTGCAACACGAAGCCAGCTGACCCCGCCGGTCGTCGCACCGGCAGGTGGCACCGCCGGCTGTGACACCCGCTGTCTAGGGTGGCCGACGTGACACTTCCCACGTTCGCAGTCGTCGACCTGGAGACCTCCGGGTTGTCGACGCGTCGTCACCGGGTGCTCCAGGTCGGCCTCGTCACCGTCAGCGCCGATGGCACCATCGTCGACGAATGGTCGAGCCTCGTCAGGTTGCGTTGGCCGCTGCAACGCGTTGGCCCCACCGACATCCACGGCATCACGCGTCAACATCTGAAGGACGCCCCGCGGCTTGGTGACACGCTCGACGAGCTGGGCGATCGTCTCGGCGGCTCGATCTTCACTGCACACAACGCAGCTTTCGATGCCGCCTTCCTCGCCCGAGCCACCCGGCGTCGGCCGGCCGACGACCGACTGCGCGTCGGCCTCAGCCCGCTGTTGTGCACGCTACGAATGTCCCGGCGACTCGACCCGTTGCGCCAGCAGTCGCACCGGCTCGCCGATGTCTGCGCCCGGTACGACGTCGCACTCGATCGACCGCACGATGCGTTGGGCGATGCCACCGCCACCGCTGCAGTTCTCCGCCATCTCCTTGCCGCCCACGGCATCACCGACGCCTCGCAGCTCGCGCCGTTCTACGTCACGCTGTAGCCGGCCAGCACCCGGCGGGCGAGTTCGACAGCAGCGGTGCCCGCCTCAGGGTCGACAGCCTTCGCATTCGGGCCGAGTCGGATGAGGAGCTTGGCCAGCCATCGATCACTCGCGACCGGCAGCCGCACATCGATCCAACCGGGCGGATCCGCCAGTTCCGTGACGGCATCGACGGGGTACTCCTCGACGACCCATTGAGCCGACGGGCCGAGCCGGATCGACGCACGGGGCACGTCGGCGTCGACGAAGAACCGGTCCGGGGCGATCGCAGGGGCGTCGGAGCTGATCACCATGCCGGTCGGATCAGCCGATTCGATGCGGTCGATGCGGAACGTGCGGCGCTGGCCAGACCGATCATCATCGGCCAGGACATACCAGTGACCCGAGTCGACGAACACGTGACGGGGCACGATGATCCGGTCACCGACTTCATCCCGCGCCGGCGTGTAGTAGCTGATCAACAGCTCCCGACCCGCTTGCGCAGCCTCCACCAGATCGTCGGCGATCGCCGGTCGGGCGAGATCGATCACGATGCCGGCAGTGTTGTCGGCACCGGCCGCAAGCCCTGCCTCACCCAACACTGCGGCCAGCTTGTCGAGCCCACGTCCGAGCGGGCCGTCGGCATCGGCGCCGGGCAGCTCCATCGCGGCCCGACCGGCCGCGAGCAACGTGAAACCCTCCGGCGCTGTCAGTCGTAGCGGCCGTGTGAAGAGGCGCGGCACACCCACATAGACCATGCCCTCGTCGACGAACACGTCGACCATCTCGTCGACGAATGGCGGCAGCCCACACATCGCAACAAGCTCGAGGTCCTGCTGCACCTGCGCTTCGGTCAGGCCGTAGCGGCGGGCGACATCGGCCAGCGGCACCTCGCCGACCTCCATCAGCCAGGGCAACATCACCAAGAGTCGTCGCAACCGGTCTTCGGCATTGCGTGGCCCACTCATGACGATGCCTCACTGCCGGCTGCGACCGCCGACAGCCAGGTCACGATGTGCTCACGGACATCGACGGGTTCGAGGACAACGGCGTGGTCGAGGAGGCCCAGAACCCACGAGCGAAAGGCCGGAAGGTTCGACGCCGGGACCGACACCACGACGCCCTGGTCGTCGCGGCGGACCACCCGTTCACTGCCGAGTTCACGCTCGATCGCTGCAGCCCGCAGGTGGTCGATGCGAACGAGGGCCTGCACGCCGTCGAACGCATCGTGGCCGATCTCCTTCGGGTCGGCTGGAAACGCCGAGCGAGGATCGAACGACGGCGGTCGCTCATACGAGCCGGAGTCACCAACGGTGATGCCGTCGGGATCCGGGTCGAATCGATCGACACGGAACGTGCGCTGCCCGTTGCGGTCGTGGTCATGGCCGATCACATACCAGAACCCGCCGCGCAGCAGGAGGCCCCACGGATCGAGCCGACGCGGTTCGTCCCGATAGGAGAAGCCGATCGTCGATCGACTGGCTATGGCCGCTCGGATGACCGGCAGCTCCGGACGATCGGGCACCACCGCCGACACCGACGGGCGTTCGTCATCGAGCGCGCCTCCGAGCTTCCAGATGGCCTCCTGGCCGGCCGACGAACCCGTCCGCACCGTGGCAACGGCAACCTGCAGCGCCCGCATCTCGTCGTCAGCAAGGTGGAGATCAGCAAGTTCATACGCCCGTCGGTCGATCCAATAGACCGTCTGGCCGGCGTACGGCCCGCCAGGGACGATGTTCGTCTCGATCGGCACACCGATGTCGCGAAGTGCGGCCTTGTCACGCTCGAACGACGCCCGACGAGCGTGATCGGCCTGCGGATACTGACCGGACAACTCCCCCCCGATCTGCACCAGGCTCAACGCCTCGTTGGTCTCGAGGAGGAGCGCCAACAGGTTCGTCAGGCGTTCGACCCGGTCGACCATCAGTCACCGCCCGCCGTCAACTCGCGGCGTGGGCGTCGATCGCATCACGAACTGCCGCCACAACCTCGTCGGCCGACGCGCCGGGCGTGAGCACGTTGGCAACGCCTGCGGCAAGCAACTCGTCAACGTCCTGTTTGGGAACGATGCCGCCGACGATGACCGGGATGTCGACACCTCGCTCGCGCAGCTTGTCGACCACCAACGGCGCCAACGTCATGTGCGCTCCCGACAGCATCGAGAGCCCGATGGCATCGACGTCTTCGTCGACGGCGGCTGCCGCGACGGTGTCCGGAGTCTGGAACAGGCCGGTATAGATCACCTCGAAGCCGGCATCACGCAGGATCCGCGCCACGATCTTGACGCCCCGATCGTGGCCATCGAGGCCGACCTTGGCCACGAGAACACGTTCCCCTGTCATCAGCGCCGACTGTACCCGACCACCACCCCGAAATTCGGAGCCGATGTTGCGCCGAGCGCAACGATGGCTCCGAATTTCGGTGGTGGGGTGCTGAGGGTGGGTCGGATCAAAGCTGCAGCGACTTGGTCTGGAGAAACTCGTCGATCCCGTAGGGGCCGTTTTCGCGGCCGTAACCCGACTGCTTGTAGCCGCCGAACGGTGCAGCGATGTTGAACGAGCCGCCGTTCACGTCGACGGCACCCGTACGCATCCGGCGAGCCACGGCGATGGCACGTTCCTGATCGCCCGACCAGACACCGCCAGACAGGCCGTACAGGCTGTCATTGGCGATGCGCACGGCGTCGTCGTCGTCGTCGTAACCGATGACGACGAGGACCGGGCCGAAGATCTCTTCCTGCGCAACGGTCATGTCGTTGGTGACGTTGGCGAGCACCGTCGGCTTGACGAAGTAGCCGGTGTCGTGGCCTTCGGGCTTGCCGAGGCCGCCCGCAGCGACGACGGCGCCTTCATCGACACCCTTTTGGATGTAGCCCTGCACGCGATCCCACTGGGCCTGCGAGATCAGCGGGCCGAGGTGCATGCCCTCCTTGGCCGGATCGTCGACCTGCATGTTCTCGGCCGCTGCGGCAGCAATGGCGACGGCCTCGTCGTACCGGCTGTTCGGAACGAGCATGCGGGTGTGTGCCGTGCAGGTCTGGCCGGAGTTCAGGTAGGCGGCGAAGATGCCCCGCGGGATCACTGCTTCGAAGTCGGCGTCGTCGAGGATGATGTTCGCCGACTTGCCGCCCAGCTCGAGTGCCACGCGCTTGACGGTTCCGGCAGCAGCGGCGGCAACCTGCTTGCCCGCCCGGGTGGAACCGGTGAAGCTGACCATGTCGATGCCCGGGTGCTCCGAGATCGCCGCGCCGACCACGGGGCCTGTGCCGGTGACCAGGTTGAAGACGCCGGCCGGAAGGCCGATCTCGTGCACGATCTCGGCGAGGATGAACGCATTGAGCGGTGCGACCTCGGACGGCTTGAGCACGAAGGTGCAGCCGGCGGCGAGTGCGCCTCCGAGTTTGCAGATGATCTGGTGCAGTGGGTAGTTCCACGGAGTGATCGCACCGACGACGCCGACAGGCTCTTTCACCACGAGGCTGTTGCCGATCGTCTCTTCGAACTCGAACGTGTCGAGCAGCGTCGCGTAGGTCTGCATGTTGCCCGCAGGCAGGCCGGCCTGGATCATCGTCGACCACGTGATCGGCATACCGACCTCGCCGGCGATGACCTCGGCAATCTCGGGCGAACGAGCCTGCAACGCCTCATTGAGACGGATCATGTACTTCTGACGTTCCTCGACCGGGGTGGCGGCCCAACCATCGAACGCCCGACGGGCAGCGGCGACAGCCTTGTCGACGTCGCTGGCCGTTCCTTCGGGGATCGATCCCATCACCTGTTCGGTGCCGGCGTTGATGACCTCGATACGGCCCGTTCCGTCGGAGGGAACCCAGGCACCGTCGATGTAGATGTTGGAGTAGTCGCGCATGTCGTCAGTCTGACGCATCGGGGCGTCGACGCTGCAACCGAGCGATCGGCCGGCCTGCGCCGACCACCGCAAGAACCGAAAGCTCAACTGAGCTTCATGAACAGGCGTTCCAGTTCGTCGGCATCCATGCCCGGCGTAGCATCGGGGTCGGGATCGACCGCGACGCAATGACGCATGCCGGCCACGACGAGGCGGTAGCCGACACGGTCGAGCGCGGCCTTGCACGCCGAGAGCTGCGTGACGACATCACGGCAATCCTGGCCCTCCTCGATCATCCGCTGCACCCCGCGAATCTGGCCCTCGAGCCGTCGCAACCGCTTCACGACGTCGTCGTTGACTTCCTCGGGAAACCGCATCTCGGCAATGTACCCCACCTGGTATCCCCTCCCCCGTTCAGCGGTGGTGGCGGTACCAGGAGATGAGGGCGTTGGTGGATGAATCGTGGGCGCCGGGATGTGCATCACCGATGAGCTCGGGGGTGATGCGATTCGCCAACTCCTTGCCGAGTTCGACTCCCCACTGGTCGTAGCTGTTGACTCCCCAGACCGTGCCCTGGACGTGCACGATGTGTTCATAGAGCGCAATCAACTGGCCGAGCACCGACGGTGTGAGTTGTTCGGCGAGGATCACCGTGTTGGGGCGGTTGCCGTCGAACTGCCGGTACGGCTCGTCGGCGTCGGCGTCGCGGCCGAACGCCAGGGCTTCGGACTGCGCGAACAGGTTCGCCATCAGCAGGTCGTGGTGTTCCTGAAACGGGTGATGGGGCTTCGCGAATCCGATGAAGTCGGCCGGAACGATTCGAGTGCCCTGATGCAGCAGTTGGTAGAACGCGTGCTGTCCATTGGTGCCAGGCTCGCCCCACACCACGGCGCCGCTGTCGCCCGCGACCGGGGTGCCGTCGAGGCGGACGGACTTGCCGTTGGACTCCATATCGAGCTGTTGCAGGTAGGCAGGGAATCGACCAAGCTCCTCGGCGTACGGCAGCACGGCCTTGGTGGCCGAACCGAGCACGTTGGAGTTCCACACGCCGAGCATCGCCATGATGACCGGAGCGTTTTCCGCAAGGGGCGCCGTTCGGAAGTGCTCGTCGACACGGTGGAACCCGTCGAGGAACTCACCGAAGCGCTCCGGGCCGATCGAGATCATCAGCGACAGCCCGATGGCCGAGCAGACCGAGTACCGCCCGCCGACCCAGTCCCAGAACCCGAACATGTTGGCGGTATCGATGCCGAACTCACCGACCCGTTCGGCATTCGTCGACACCGCCACGAAGTGATCGGAAACGGCCGACTCACCGAGCGCCTCGACGAGCCACGCGCGTGCGGTACGGGCGTTGGTGAGCGTCTCGATCGTTCCGAATGTCTTCGATGCGACGATGAACAGCGTCGACGCCGGGTCGGAGTTGGCAAGCACTCCGGCGATGTCGGCACCGTCGACATTCGAGACGAACGAGCAACGCAGGCGCTCATGGCGATACGCATCGAGTGCCCGGTACGCCATCGCCGGGCCGAGGTCGGAACCACCGATGCCGATGTTCACCACGTGGGTGATGTGCTCGTCGGCGCGGACACGCTCGGCGAAGGCTGCCATCTGCTCGAGCACAGCGTGGACGTCGGGTACCACGTCGACACCATCGACCACGATCGACGAGGTCCGTGGCGCGCGCAGCGCAACGTGCATCACTGCTCGATCCTCGGTGACGTTGATGTGTTCGCCGGCGAACATCTCGTCACGACGTGCCTCGACACCGACGCTGCGAGCAACGTCGAGCAGTCCGGTGAACACCACATCGTCGACGAGCTGCTTCGACCAGTCGATACGCAGGTCGGCGATCTCCAGTACGTATCGATCCGCTCGACCCGGGTCGGCGGCGAAGAGCTCCCGCAGGTGCGCTGTACGGGGAAGACTGTCAAGTGCCCGGAGTGCGTCAGCGGAGTCCATATCACGCGACGCTACTGGCCCGATCAACGCACACGGGTTGGCGGCGGGAGGTCGGCAACGGCCGCAGGGTCGACGAACGCCACGGTGGCGGATCGACGAAGCCGGTCGACCGGGAGCTCGGGATCACGCAGCAGCCAGCGCGCAACCATCGGCGCCTTCGACCGACCGAACGTGAGCACCAAGCGCGACCTGGCCCGATTGACCACCAAGGGCGTCAGGGTCATCCGCGCAAACCCGTTGAAGTCGCCGACGACCTCGCACGGCCGATCGCTGTCGACCACGGCGTCGCCGGGTGGCCACGACGCCGTGTGCCCATCGTCGCCGAGGCCGAGATGCACCACATCGAAGCGTTCGGGGAGTCCCGCCCCGTACCGCCGCGCGGCCGCTTGCAGATCACCATCCGTCACGGGCATCAACTTCACCGAGGCGGGGATCAGGGCGAGTTGGCCGGCGTTACGACCGGGGTCGCCATCCGGGGCGATCCGTTCGTCGACCTGCCAGACCGTGATCTGCGCCCAGGGCACGTCCTCCTCCAGCAACGCATCGAACAGCGGTGGCGCCGAGCTGCCACCACTGACGGCAAGTGACGCCGAATCTCGTCGTCGCACGGCGTCGCGCAGGCGTCGGGCCAACCACACCCCGGCACTGGCGGCAGGAGCATCGCTGACGTGGACTTCCATTGCCGTACCCTAGGGAGCCATGTCCGAACGGTCGAACTCCGCCACGATGAGCGCGG
>DASQFE010000500.1:0-7801 GCA_035633295.1 Ilumatobacteraceae bacterium
CGCGCACCGCATCCATCGAGTACTTCGGGTCCGGTGCGCCCTTCGGCCGACCGAGATGACTTGCGGTCACCACGGTCGCGCCCCGCTCGGTGAGCCATTCGATCGTCGGCAAGGCCGCCCGGATCCGGAAGTCGTCGGCGATCTCGCCGTCATCTCCGAGCGGGACGTTGAAGTCGGTGCGCACGAGGATGCGCTTGCCCGTGAGATCACCGAGCTGCGCCTCCAGATCCTCCAGCGTCGGGATGGCGGAGGGGGTGTCGCCCACAGCGGTCAGCGCTTGACTTTGGCGCCGGTGAACGCCGTGAGGTCGACGAGGCGGTTCGAGTAACCCCACTCGTTGTCGTACCAGCCGTTGATCTTCACGAGCTTGCCCATGCTCATCGTGAGCCCGGCGTCGAACACGCACGAATGCGGGTCGGTGACGATGTCGCTCGACACGATCGGATCCTCGGTGTACTTGAGCACGCCCTTGAGTTCCTTCTTCGCAGCAGCAGCGAACGCTGCGTTGATCGCCTCGACCGTGGCCGTCTTCTTCAGCGTGGCGGTGAAGTCGGTGAGCGAACCCGTGGGTGTCGGCACTCGCAGGGCGGTGCCGTCAAGCTTGCCCTTCATCGATTCCAGCACGAGCGACGTGGCCCGGGCCGCGCCCGTGGATGTCGGCACGATGTTGATCGCAGCCCCTCGGGCACGGCGCAGGTCGGAGTGCGGTCCGTCGACGAGGTTCTGATCGCCCGTGTAGGAGTGGATGGTGGTCATCAGACCCTGCACGACACCGAAGTTGTCGTCGAGCACCTTGACCATCGGAACGAAGCAGTTGGTGGTGCAGCTGGCGTTCGAGATCACTTTGTGCTGGGAGAAGCGGAAGTGATGCTGGTTGACTCCGTAGACGAACGTGGCGTCGGCGTTGGCGCACGGCGCCGACACGATCACCAGCGGGGCGCCACCGTCGAGATGGGCGCTCGCGGCGTCACGGGTGTTGAAGAAGCCGGTCGACTCGATCACCACATCGACGCCGAGGTCACCCCACGGGAGGTCGGCCGGGTTGCGCTCGCTGAGCACGCGCAGGGTGTCGCGCCCCGCCTTGATGCTCGACTTGGTCGCCGACACCTTCTCCGGGTATCGCCCGAGTACCGAGTCGTACTGCAGGAGATGCGCCATCGTTTCGATCGAGCCGAGGTCGTTCACCGCCACGAAGTCGAAGTCGGCGCCACTCGCCTTGGCGGCGCGTAAGAAGTTGCGGCCGATACGGCCGAAACCGTTGATGCCTACTCTGATCGTCATGGGAATTGCCTCCTGGGCAGGTGGGGGAACGACGTTGTTCACCCCCAACTGTAGTTCGGCGTCGATCGTGCGTCGGAAACAACTCAGCGCGACACGTCACGATGCGAGGCGCGAACCGCCACGCCTCGCTGGCGAAGGCGCGCCGCCAACTCCTCGGCGACGGCCACCGACCGGTGCCGGCCCCCCGTGCAGCCAACCGCCACCGTCAAGTAGCTGCGCCCCTCGGCCTGGTACTGCGGCACGAGCGTCGCCAGCAATGCGTCGAACTGGTCGACGAACGCGGAGCCCGCTGCGGTCTCCAACACGAAGTCGCGCACCTTGGGATCGTGGCCGGTGAGCGGCCGCAGGTCGTCCTCCCAGTGCGGGTTCGGCAGGAACCGCACGTCCATCACGATGTCGGCATCGAGCGGCAGACCGTGCTTGAACCCGAAACTCTCCACCGCCACCTGGAGGCGCGAACCGGTCGTGGTGTCGAAGGCGTGGTCGATGCGCTCCTTGAGCTGATGCACGTTCAGATCGCTCGTGTCGATCACGAGGTCGGCTGCGGCGCGCACCGGTTCCAGCATCGAGCGTTCGAGTTCGATCGACTCCACGAGGCCGTCGGTCTCGTCGGCGAGCGGATGGCGGCGGCGAGTGGCGTCGTAACGGCGGACCAGCTCGGGCGTGGTGGCGTCGAGGAACACCATGCGCAGATTGTGACCGGCCGCTCGCAGCTCGCCGACCTTGGTGAGCACTTCGGCATGTTGACGCCCGGCCACCAGCGCGAGGCGTTCGATGTCGCTCGTGGGCTTGGCGGCGAGCTCGACGATCGTTGCGATCAACGCCGTCGGGAGGTTGTCGACGACGAACCACCCGAGATCCTCCAGCACATCGGCCACACCCGAGCGGCCGGCCCCCGACAGCCCGGTGATCAGCACGATGTCGGCCACCCCGCCACCCTACCGACCCCCGTCCACCCACCCGAGCGATGAGCGACGAGCCCACATACCGGCCGCTCGCTCATCGCTCGCTGGGGTCAGGTGCGGCGAAGGCGGAGGTAGAGGAGGCGGGGGATGGCGGCGGCTGCGGCGTACTCCTCGGCGCGAGCGAGGAACCCTTCGGGCGGCACCGGCTCGATCATGTGCTCGAGGACGAGCCCGTGGTCGGCCAGCGCATTCAGGTAGCGCGAGAGGGGGCGGTGGACGAACCGGATGAACACACCGAGCTCGACCTGCTCGACGAAGCTCTGTTCGGCGAGGTACGGACCCATGCGCCAGTACTGCTCGGGAGGATCGACCGTGTGATCGTCGATCCAGTAGCTCCCCGGGGTCTGCAACAGCGGATGGTTGAGGAAGAACGAGAACCGCCCGCCAGGACGCACCACACGTGCGACCTCGGCGATCGCGGCGTCGACATCGTCGATGTGTTCGAACACGAGGCACGCGACCGCGACGTCGAAGCTCGCATCGGCAAACGGCAGCTCGGCTGCGCCCGATCGGACGTACGCCGCTCCCCCACCACGCGCATGGGCGATCCGGATCTGGTTCCACGTCGGGTCGATGCCCACGACCGTCGACCCGGCCGCCGCCATCATCCGGCTGATCTGGCCGTCGCCGCACCCGATGTCGAGGATCCGCTCGAATCCCGACAATTCCTCGAACGCCATCGGCAGGATCTGCTCGGTGTACTCCGGGTCGGCGCCTTCGGTGAACCCGTCGATCCACCACTCGGCGTGGGCCTCCCAGAGATCATCCGTCACGGGGCCAGAGGTTACGGTCCGAACCGTTACGGTCAGGCAATGAAGTTCTCCGTGTGGCCCAACCCCGCCCGTCCCACCAGCGAGATCCTCGACCTCGCCCGCATGGCCGACACCGATGGCTGGTATTGCATCTGGTTCGCCGACCACTACATGCCCAACACCGGCAGCGAGGAGATCCAGCCGGGTGACGTGAACGAGTGCTGGGCGATCCTGCCGGCGATCGCCGCCGTCACCGAACACGTCCGATTGGGCTCGCTCGTTGCGCCCACCTCGGTCCACCACCCCGCCGTGCTCGCCAACCGCGCCGTATCGATCGACCACGTCTCCAACGGACGCATGGTCCTGGGGATCGGCGCCGGCTGGCAGATCAACGAGCACAAGGCGTACGGCATCGAACTCGAGGAGCCCGGCCCGCGCGTGTCGCGGTTCGACGAGGCGATCCAGGTCATCCGGTCGCTCCTCAACAACGACCGGACCGACTTCCACGGTGAGTTCTACGACATCACCGATGCGCCCTCCGACCCGAAGCCCGTGCAGTCACCACTCCCCATCCTTGTCGGTACGGGCAGCCCGCGCATGCTGCGGATCACCGCCCGCCACGCCAACCAATGGAACACCTGGGGTGCCCCGGACATGGCCGGCGGCGCGCTTGGCAAGCTGCTCGCTGCCTGTCAACAGACCGACCGCGACCCGACCACGATGTGGAAGTCGGCCCAAGCGCTGGTGTTCATGACCGACAACGCCGAGTTCGCCGACAGTATTCGCTCCGGCGAGATGGGCGAGCGCTCGATCCTGGGGTCAAATGATCAGCTGGTCGACGAGTTCGGTCGCTACGCCGAACTGGGTTTCGACGAGCTGATCATCCCCGACTTCACGCTCGGCGGCACCGCCGAGGAGCGCTTCGACAAGTACGGCGAGTTGCAGGCGAACGTGCTCTCACACTTCGGCTGAACTGATCCCGCTGAATCAGGCGGCGCGGACCGAACGGCGCCGACCACGTGACATCATCGTGAGTACGAGGCCGAGGAACAGCAGCAGCGGAGCTGTCTGGATCAGCACCTGGCCGCCGCTGCCGCCGGTCGTCGGCAAGTTGGCGCCAGGGGGAGAGGTCACCCGGGCAGTGTCGGTGACGGAAGGCACCTCGGGTCCGCCACCGCTGACGGTCGCCACATTGACGATCTCACTCCCACCGGCCGCTGTCACCAACGTCACAATCTGCAGAGTTGGTGCGGTTGCGCCGGCCGCCACCGCACCGGGATACGTGCAGGTCACAACGTTGAGCGCGTTCGTGCAGGCCCACCCGTCACCCTGTGCCGAGACGTAGACGAGCCCGGCCGGCAGCGCATCGGTGAGCACGATCGGCTGGATCGTTGCGTTCAGCCCGACGTTAGTGACAACGAAACTCCACGTCGCATTGAGGCCCTGCTGTGATGCGAGCGTCTTGGTGAGTTGCAGCAGGATCAACGGAGTCACTGGAGCAACGTCGGTTGCAGCGTTGTTCGTGAGGTCGGTATCGGGGCACGCCGTGTCGAGGGCCGCGGCGGGGCCGACCGAACAACCGGGCGTGGTGACGATCGCCGTGTTCGAGACCGACGGGTAGGCCGCCGGGCCGACGTCGGCGATGATCGTGATCACCAACTGTGCGTTGACGGCGAGCGGAGCGAGCGCCTGACAGGTGACGGTCTGGCCCGTGATGGCGCAGGTCATCCCGTCGGCGGTCGCCGACACCGGCGTGAGTGATCCCGGCAGCGTGTCGAGCATGCGTACCGGGCCCGGATCGGGTGTCGGGCCGTTGTTCCGCACCGTCACCGTGTAGGTGATCCGGCCGCCCACCTGGATGGTTCCGGCGTGGGTCTTCGTAATCGCGAGATCGACGAGTGGCGGCACGTTTGCCGGGTCGGTCGAGGTGTTGTTCGTCGGGTCCCGATCGTCGGTCGCAGAACCGACCGTCGCAGTGTTGACCACGAGCGGATAGGCGGACGACAGGACGTTGGCCGTCAGCGTGATTCTGAACGTCTCGTCGACTCCGAGGCCGTCACGTTCGCACGACACGGTCTGACCCGTGATGCGACAGGTGACATCGGGATCGGTCGAGATGGCCGAGACGGGCGTCAGCCCGCTCGGGAGCACATCGGTGACCGTCACGAGGTTCGAGTCGGCGATCGGGCCGAGGTTGGTGACCTCGAGGGTGTAGACGAGCGGCGAGCCGATGGCTGCCCCACCCGCGTGGGTCTTGACGATGGCGAGGTCGACGAGCGCCGGCACGACGACCTCGTCGGTCGATGAGTTCGGGTTCAGGTCCGGGTCCGGCTCGGCCGTGTCGCTGGTGACGACGGCGATGTTCTCCACGCTGGGGAATGCCTGTGGCGTCACCAGCACGGTGACGAGCAACGGTTCGGCATCCGCGCCCGCTGCGAGCGGGCCACTGAGGGCACACGACACGTCGGGGGCCGCCGTTGCCGAACAGTTCCAACCCGACGACGGACTGCCTTGCCCGGCGGCGCCGACCAGTGTCAGCCCGGCCGGCACGGTGTCGGTCACGACCACGTTGCGGGCCTCCGAAGGCCCGAGATTCGACACCTGGAGTGTGAACACCAGGTTCTCGCCGATCCGAACCGCGTCAGCGTCGTGGCGTTTCCCGATGGTGAGGTCGGCGAGGGTGCCGACGACCACCGGGTCGGTCGCGGTGTTGTTGGTCTGGTTGCTGTCGAGTGTCGCCGAATCGACGACGGCGACGTTGTCGTAGACGTTGGCGTCGAGCGTCGAGTCGATGGCGGCGGTGAGGAACAGCGACGGGGCCCGGTCGCCTGTGATCAGCACATCGGACTCGTAGTCGCAGTCGACGATCTGCGGATCGGTGCCGGCGCGCACCCTGCAGTCCCACGGACCCCGGGCCGACACGAACGAGAATCCATCCGGGAGTCGGTCCTCGACGGTGACAGCGGGGGTGGCGCCGACCCTCACGGCGTCGCTCGGGCCGTTGTTGACGACGTCGATCCGGAACTCGACGCTGCCACCGGCCACGATCGGGGCGGCGGGATCCACGGGATGGACCTTGGTGATCGCGAGGTCGGCATCGGCGACGATCGTGATGTCCGCGCGGGACGAGTCGTTGGAGGAGTTGCGGTCAGGCGAGCTGGTGTCGACGAACCCAGTGTTCGCCAGCAGGGCGCCGTTCGGTACACCAGAGCCGACCCGTGCGAGGACCGTGATCGTCTGCGTCGCCGACGGTGCGAGCGAGTCGAGCTCGCAGCGGAACTCGACCGGCGTCGACAGCGGGCAGGTCCAGCCCGTTGCGGTGAGCGTCTCGATCCTGAGGCCCGATGGCATGACATCGGTGACGACGATGTCATCGGCGGTGGAGGGCCCGGCGTTGCTGACACGCAGCGTGTAGGTCGTCGTCTCGCCCGCTCGCACGGTGGAAGGCGCTGCAGTCTTGACGATGCCCACATCGACGTCGTCGATCACCTCGACCGGAGCGAGAGAGAAGTTGTTGCTCGGGTTGCCGTCGTCGGTGGCCCCTGGCAGCACGTTCGCCTCATTGACGATGAACCCAGGGCCGGCGTCGGGGCGAACCCTCGCCACGAGCCTGATCGTTGGCGCAATGTGGTTCGTCGCACCGGGATTGCCCGGCGTCTTTGCTTCGAGGACCGCGGCGCGGGTGCAGGTGAGCACACCTGAGTAGACGGGATTCGCCGACGGCGCCGGCGGCGGGCAGTCCCAACCGGTTCCGGACGCAGACACGAACTCGACCGTGGACGGCAGACGATCGACCACCCTGATCACCGGCTGCGAGTCGGATGGGCCGTTGTTCGTGACCGTCAGGTTCCAGGTGACGTTCTCGCCCGCCTTGACGGGGCTGACCTCGGTGGTCTTCACGATGGCGAGGTCGGCGAGGGTGCCGAAGGGTGACGTGTCGGAGTCGGTGTTATTGGCGAGGAACGGGTCGGTCGTCGGCGACGCCACGCTGGCCGTGTTGACGATGGTGCCCGTCACGCTGGAGGCGACGGCGACGGTCACATCGACGACCACCTCACCGCGGGCGGCAAGTGGACCGGCGAGGTCGCAGGTGAACTGCGGCGCGGTCGTCACATTGCATGACCAGGTGCCGATCCGGTTCGCGAAACCGACGAAGGTGAGCCCGGCCGGCAGGTCGTCGGTGATGCGTACCGTCGCCTCGGCGTCGGAGGGGCCGTTGTTGACGACCCGCATCCGGTACACCGCGTTCGCACCGGCGGTGAGCGAGCCCTGCGCGTCCTTGTCGATGGCGAGGTCCGCGAGCGCGTTCGGCGTGAACCGGTTCTCGCTCGTGTTGTTGCCGGGAACCGGGTCGGTCGTCCCGGTCGACGCGACAACCGCGGTGTTGACGATCTCGACATCGGGGTCGGCGCTGGGCAGGACGTCGACGATGATCGGGATCTGCGGGGCGATGCCGTTCGCCGGAAGGTTTCCGGCGAGTGTGCAGGTGACGGTACCCCCGCTCGTTGCGCCGACCGGCGAAAGGACGCAGTCCCAGGGATCGGCGGGACTCGTCGGAGCGGTCGGGGCGCTTCGGAACCGTACCTGAGACGGCAGGGTGTCGGTCACCGTGATGTTCGCGCGAGACGTCGACGGCCCGAGGTTGGTGACCGCAAGGAAGTACGTCAGCGGCTCGCCGGCGACGACGGTCTGACTTCCGCGAGTCTTCACGAGCTGAAGGTCGGCCTCGCCGCCCACGGGCGTCTGGACCGTGGAAGTGTTGTTCGTCAGGTTGGGATCGGAGGTCTTGGCTGACACCGTCGC
>DASQFE010000501.1:0-3581 GCA_035633295.1 Ilumatobacteraceae bacterium
GCGTCGGGCAATCCGAGCGAACTTGTGCGGATTACCGAACGACTCGGTGTACATCGCCACCACCGTGGTGTTGTCGTCGAACTCCCAGAACTGCAGCAGGTCGTTGGCCGAGATGTCGCTCTTGTCACCGAGCGAAACGAACCAGGAGATCCCGAGATCGACGTCGCGGGCCTTGCGCAGCAGCGACCCACCGAGCGAACCGGATTGCATCGAGATGGCCACGCCGCCTGCCGGAAGTGCGACATCGACGAGCGCCGCTTGCAAGCGAGTCTCCGGACGGGGCGAGGCAATGCCCATGCTCGACGGCCCGATGATGCGCAGCCCGTTGCGTCGCGCCCGCCCGACCAGCGCCGGAACATCGATGTCGGTGCCATCTACCGAGGTGACGATCACGGCGCCGCGCATGCGTTTGGCGATGCAAGCGTCGATCGTTGCGTCCAGTGCGAGAGCGGGGACTGCGATGATCGCCAGCGACACCTCGTCGGGCAGGTCATCGATCGAACGCAGACATGGATGGCCGTGGATCGTGTCGTGGCGTGGGTTGACGGCGTACGTCGGGGCGTCGACCCCATCGACCACGTTGCGCCAAATCGCGTCACCAACGGTTCCCGGACGCTCGGATGCACCGATCACGGCAACAGCGCGAGGGATCAGGATTCGCGCTACCGCTCGCGAGTCGGCACGTTGCTCGCGGCGTTCGACGTTGTCGAGGAACTCGTCGGTCGTGGCGAGGTCCCAGTCGAGGTCGACCACACCTGACTCGAATCGCCGCTGCAGCGGCCATCCGGCCTTTGCGAACACGGCGAGCATGGCACGGTTGTCGCCGAGCACCTCGGCGGTGAAACGTTCGATGCCGTTCGAGCGGGCGATCGCCGCAAGGTGCTCCAGCAACAGGGTGGCGATGCCCTCGCCCTGGCGACTGTCGGCCACCATGAAGGCGGCCTCGGCCTCGTTGCGCCCCGGCCATCGCTCGTAGCTCGCCCAGGCGATGAACTCGTCGTGTGATTCGACGACGAGTGCCGCCCGGTCGACCATGTCGACTGCGGTGAAGTGGTCGAGCTCCTTGTCGTTCAACGTGGGCTTGGGCGAGAAGTAGCGACGGTAGATGCTCTCGGGCGACTGCTGCCGGTGGAATTCGGCGAGCGCCGGTTTGTCGTCGACGGTGAGCGGCCGGATGAACGCGGTGTCACCGCTGCCCAAGACGACCGACGATGCCCACGGTGACTCCGCCGAATCGTCGTTGCCCACACTCACGCCGCCAGCATGGCATCCGCGGCGACCGGTGTGTTGCTGATGTGACGTCTGTTGCATGGAGCCACCCAGTGCATAGGGTGTGGTCGTGGCAGTGCCCATTGCAGTCTTCGCAGCCGCCGAACTCGATCAGCACCAGACGCCCGACTGGCATCCCGAGCGGCCGGGCCGCCTCGATGCATCACTGGCGGGGATCGCCGAAGCAGGGCTTCTCGACGCCGTGACGTTCCACGAGCCCCGGTTGGCGACCGTGGAGGAGCTCGCTCGGGTCCATGACCCGTTGTATGTGGCGCAGCTCGAACGCTTCTGCGAGCGCGGTGGCGGCGACCTCGATCCTGATACGTTCGCCGCGCCTGGTTCCTGGACGACGGGACGTCGAGCTGCGGGCGCCGTGCTCGACGCGGTCGATGCCTTGAAGTCAGGCTCGTGTGATGTGGCCTTCGCGGCCGGTCGCCCTCCGGGTCATCATGCCGTGCCCGATCGGGCGATGGGGTTCTGTCTGTTCAACAATGTTGCCGTCGCCGCTGAGCGACTCGCCGACGAGGGCCAACGCGTCGCGATTGTCGACTGGGACGTCCATCACGGCAACGGCACGCAGGACATCTTCTACGACGACCCCAACGTGCTGTATGTGTCGACGCACGAGGCGCCGCTGTACCCGGGGACGGGACGAGCCGACGAGATGGGTGGGGCCGCTGCGCCCCGGGCGAACGTCAATCTGCCGTTTCCGGCCGGGACACGAGGTGACGTGTACCGCCGCGTGTTCGACGAGGTCATCTCGCCGTTGTTGTCGGATTTCGCTCCCGACTGGTTGTTCATCTCCGCCGGGTTCGACGGTCATCGGCGTGACCCGCTGGCCGGTTTGGAGTTGACCTCGGCCGACTTCGCCGACCTCGCCGTTCGGCTGCAGGCGCTCGTGCCGGCGCGGCGCACGGTCGTGGTGCTCGAGGGTGGCTACGACTTCGAAGCGCTCGCGTCGTCGACCGGAGCAACGCTCGCTGCAATGATCGGCCATGACTACCGCCCAGAGGCTGCGTCAACCGGCGAGATCGGCTTGCCCACGGTGGCTGCAGCCCGTCAGCGCTGGGACCTCTGACGCGCTGATTGATTGCTCAGCGGGGGAGACGGTTGGGCTTGCCGGCGGGGATACGGAGATCTTCGGCGATGGCGACGACGACACGATCGCAGACGCCGCCACCGGTTCCAGGACGGTTACCGGCGACGGTCGCGACCACGATCGTCCGGCCCGACTCCATGACCCATGCGCACGAGACGGCTCCGTCGACCGTACCGGTGTGACCCCACCCGTACTGATCGACGAACACTCCGGGCCACGTCATCACGCCTCGATCGGCGGGCGTGATCGAGGCCAGCACTGCAGCGGTGTCATCGGTCGAGGCGATGAAGGTGCCTGCTCCGCCGAGACGTGCGAGGCGCTCGACTCCGAGGGTGTATCCGACGTCGGTCGGGAGTTGACCGCCGGTCGTGAGATGGATGCTCGATGCGCCGATCGGGTCGAGCAGGATGGCTTGTGCGGCCTGATCGAGTGGCATGGCGGTGACCACCCCAACCAGCAGTCCGAGCGCGCAGTAGTTCCCGTTCGAGTACGTCCACTTCCCCCGGTGGGAGCGCGGTGGATCGACGAGCAGCGTCGGTAGGAAGCTGGCGCAATCGCCTGATGGCACGAACCACTCGCGGCGCACCACCGGCATCCCCGACGTGTGGTTGAGCAACTCGCGCGGCGTCACATCTGTCCAGCCCGGGTGGGGGACGAGCCCCATGGATGCCCACGGGACGGGCGCGTCGACATCGATCATGCCGACCTCGTGGAGACGTGCGATGAGCGTGGCGGTGAGCAACTTGGACACACTCGCCACAACCATCGGCGAGCCAGTGTTGGCCGCCGCACCGTCGAGGGTCGCGCCGGATGCACGGTTGAGAATGACGCGTCCATCGCGGATCACGGTCATGCTCGCCGCGGCGTTGCCGGCGGCCAGCGCATCGAATGCCGCGTTGGTGGCGGGCAGCGCCGGGTTCGGCAGCGGTTCGATTGTTGTGGTGGTTGTGGTTGTGGTTGTCGACGTGGTGCTTGTCGACGTGGTGCTCGTTGACGTGGTGGACGAGGTCGTGCTCGAGGTCGTGGTGGTGTTCGGCAGCGTGGTTGTCGGCAGCGTGGTGGTCGGCAGCGTGGTCGTCGGCGTCGATGCCGTCGGCGGCGCGTCGCCGGCGGATGAGGCGCCGTCGGCGCACGCTGCAAGCAGCAGCGACGCGGCAACGATGATGCCCGCGTACACAACTCGAATGGGGCCGGAGAACACCGTGGCGACAGT
>DASQFE010000502.1:0-3579 GCA_035633295.1 Ilumatobacteraceae bacterium
GCCAGCGCCTCCGTGGCGCCGGCGGTGACCACGACCTCCGTCGCCGGGTCGAGTTCGATGCCGTAGAACCGCCGCTGATGATCGGCGATTGCAGCACGAAGCTCTGCCATGCCGAGCCCCGGTGGGTACTGATTGAGGCCCGCACGGATCGCTGCGACGGCAGCGTCGAGTACCTCGGGTGGCCCGTCGGTGTCAGGGAAACCCTGGCCCAGATTGATCGCCCCCGTCTCGGCGGCCAGCGCCGACATCTCCGCGAAGATCGTCGTACCGAAACCGGTGAGCTTGCTGGTCAGCACACTCCGAGGGGGCACGTCAGGAGTGTAGGCGTCGACCAGCGACGTACCCAGAGGTTGCGTCAGACGCGGTGGTCATCGTCGGAATGCGTTCGGCGACGGTCGGGTTTGTGCGACGACCCAGCGCCGAACTCGGTGCCCTTCGTATCAGCGAGCCGATGGGTCACACCTGTCGTCTTGGCACCGTACATGGCGTCATCAGCGGCGCGGATCAAGTCATCCAGAGTTGTCCCGTGTCGCGGATACAGCGCTGCGCCAATGGCAGCGGTGACCGTCACATCGTCGGCGATCGGCGTACCACCCAGTAGTGCTCCAATGCGCTCGGCACTGCTGCGGACCGCCGATGCGTCCTGCACGCCAGGCAGCAGGACGACGAACTCGTCGCCACCCCAGCGGCCGACGACATCAGTGTCGCGCACGGCCTCGAGGAGACGTCTGGTGGCCGCACGCAGGACCAGGTCACCGAACTGATGGCCAAGCGTGTCGTTGATGGCCTTGAAGCCGTTGAGGTCGATGAGCATGAGGCAGACCCCGGTCTTGAACCGATCGGCGGCGAGCAGCGCCTCCTCGGTCTGGCGTTCGAATTCGCGGCGGTTCGGGAGCCCCGTCAGATCGTCCGTAGTCGCCTGGCGCTTGAGACTGCGACGGTCGAGCAGGAACGTCCACCCCGCGAGTGCCAACAGGACGGTACCGAATCCCAGGAGCAGCAGGTACAGCGCCAGACCGTCGCCAACGAGGCCGGCATCATCGGCAATCGACGCCGTGACGCGGACCGATCCGCCGTCACCCGGGAGTGCGAAGGTGTCAGCGACGATCAATCGATCGTCGACGGTCGACGGCCCCACCCGGTTCAGATCTTCACCGTTCACCTCGGTGATATCGGATGACAACGCAACGTCGATGGTCGCTTCGCTCCGTTCGGCGGCCGATGACGCGGACGGGCCGAGCAACGAGTCGGTGGGCAGGATCAACGCAGTGGTCACATCGCCGTAAGACACCACGAGGAGAGAGTCCGTTGCGTTGTCGACGGCCACGGCAGGTCCGCCGCTTTCCACCGACGCAGCGACCGCATCACCGAAGACACTCGACGCGCCGAGATCAGGACCGGTGCATCGAGCAACGCCGGCAGTGGCGATGCACGCGTCGGCGCTGTCGCCGAACGACCTGGTGACGCCCTCGAGATCCGTCTCGGCGGTCGCCACGTCGACGACCGCCAACCCGCGCACGATGGCACTGTCGACAGCCTGGTCGGCCATGAGTACGGATGCGATGACACGCGCCTTCTGCTCGGCACGCTGCTCGGCGGCCTTGTTGAAAATCGAGACCGTCGTCGCCACGAGCAGGATCACACTGCCCACAAGGGCGGCGATCCGAATCAGCTTCATGAGCGGCCATCGGCATGCGGGCTCTCAGGCTTGAGGAAAACCTGACACTTGATCGCGGGTCGCCAGTCACGACGCGACGAGGGCGGCACCCTGTGGTGCCGCCCTCGTCGTCCTGCGCGCCCGGAGAGAGTCGAACTCCCAACCGCTTGATCCGTAATCAAGTGCTCTATCCATTGAGCTACGGGCGCCGAATTGTGACGGGCGACAGTGTAGACCTAAGTCACCGCAATGCAGACTCCGAATTCGACGTCGCTGCGACAGTGCGTCAGCCGCCCCAGGGGCCCCAGCCGCCAGAACGCTCGTACAGGACGAGCGCCGCCCGTGCGTTGGTGGCCGGATCGTAGAGCTGGTCGGCCGACGTAACTCCGATACCGCTCAGCCAACTCCGGTGAACACTCCAGTACACCTGGAACACGCCATAGCAGCACGAGTTCTTTGCCCTCGGGTTGTAGTTGCTTTCGCGCCGTGCAATCTCGAGCGCGCGCTCTTCGAGTTCATCGGGCCACACCGAGCGAATGACCGCTTCGACTTCACCAGGGCCGGCGGTCGTTGCCGGTGGTGGCGGCGGAGCTGTGGACGCCGTTGCGCCAGTCGAACTGGTACTCCTCGGGCTGGCGGTTACCGGGCTGGCGGTTGCCGGGCTGGTACTCCTCGGGCTGGCGGTCACCGGGCTCGTCGGAGCGACAGCAACTTGCGGCGGTGGCGGAACGCTCGCCCCGTCGGGGAGACAGATTGATCGCCCGGGGTACAGCGGCGTCGACACGGTCGCGTCGTTGACGGCGAGCACGTCGGCGAGTGCGGCACCGGAGCCGTCGGCAATTCGGATCCAGAAGTCGCCGACGACGACCTGGTACTCGACCGAGCAGGCAGCGAGTGCCTCGACCACTGGTGCGGCGACCGGCGCCTCGGCGACTGTCGTGGTCGGATCCACTTCTACCGTGGCGTCGGCGACACGTGGCGTTGCCTCAGGTACAAGCATGGTCTCGGCAACAGGGGCCGATGGGGTGGCGACGGGTTGCTCGGCGGTCGCCGGCGGGGTGACGTCGACGGTGACCGACGACGTTCGGACGGCTTCGCCGTCGTCGGAGGTGAACCCCATCACCACGGGAACCAGCAGTGTCAGGATGACGGCCAGTCCACCGAGACGGGCCAACAACGGATCAACACCTGATCTCGGCGGCTCAGTCGGGGCCATCTCCCAGGCGGCGTCCCAGTCAGCATCCGGATCAACGTGGCCGTCCACCGATGTGATGTCATCGTCGGTGAACTCATCGTCGGTGAACTCATCGTCGGTCTCGATGGCTGATGGGTGAGTTGTCACCCGGGAATGCGTGCGCGTGGCGTCGATCCGGCCAGCGGAGCTCCACCACCGTGCGACGGTTGCACCGATCCCGCCTCGGGACGGGGTGAACCCGGCCGAATCAGCGGCATCGCTCGGTTGCGATGCCCAGCCGGTGCTGTCTCCCCAGAATGCTCTGGTGACATCGTTGTCGGCGCGACCCTGCAGGTCCCGGTCGAGCCGGCGGTTGGGGTTGGGGTTGGGGTCAGTCGTCATCGTCGGTCTTCCTGATCGGCGATACGTGGCCGCTCTGATCGGAATTCGACACCCGATGCGCCGCGTTCAGCGGCTGGGGTCAACCCACGTTCTATCCTGTCTGTCATCAAACCGCAACATGAGCGTCACTCAAACGACATACCTGTCATTCGACGGAAACGACGACGGTGGCAAGATGCGGCGCGGAACGACCCGCGCACTGGCGCACCGGTCGTGGCGGAGAGGGTGGGATTTGAACCCACGGATCACATTGCTGCGATCAACGCCTTAGCAGGGCGCCCCATTCGGCCGCTCTGGCACCTCTCCTGGGAGCCTCGGAGTGTAGCCCGGTAACCTCGCGAGCGGA
>DASQFE010000503.1:0-4248 GCA_035633295.1 Ilumatobacteraceae bacterium
ACTTGTATCCGTGCCGTCAACCGTAGTCGCGAACGGCCACAGGGTGTTCTCGCGACAGCCGCGCGAGGCCGGAATCCCAGGTCAGCGGTGGATTCCGCTCATCACCACTGCGACGCGTTCCGACGCGGCGATGTCATCTCGAATCGTCAACAGCCCGGCCAGGCCGGCGCTTCCCGTGGGGCTGACATCGAAGCCTGCGGCCCGCGCCATCGCGTGGGCTCGCAGCACATCCGACTCGGCGGCGACGACGGGCCCTCCGCCCGATGCCGTCACGGCGGTGAACACACCGAGCCAGTCGTAGGTCTCGTCGTCGATGATGCCGTCGGCGATCGAGTGCGGATCGTCCCAGACGGTCATCAAGTCGCCCCATCGTTGCCCGATCGAGGCAATGTCGTCGGAGTGTCCGGGATCGCTGTGAGCTCGACGCCATGCCCGGGCGAGCGGTGCGCATCCCTCGGTCTGGACGGCGTGGAGTCGCGTGTTCGGCGAGGTGTCCGCAAGCCCGGCGCCGAGGCACGCGGCGAACGCTCCACCGCCGACCTGCACCAGGACCCGATCGAGCGGCGCGCTGGTCTGCTCGGCGATCTCCCAGCCGATGGTTCGGCCACCATCGAGGGCGAGGGAGTTCTCGGGCCCCTGGACCGTGAAGGGGATCGCTCCGGCGGCAACCGCGTCACGAAAGCGGAGCATCGCCGGATCGCCCGGAGGGTCGTGCGGACGGCGTTCGCAGCGGTGGACCGTGGCGCCCAGGTGGTCGAGTTCCGATCCGAACCCTTCGGTCATCCACGTGGGGACGTACACGTCGATCGGCCAGTCGACGGCGGCGGCGAGCGTCGACGCGGCCAGGGCCGCATTGCCGCACGAAGCGATCGCCAGCCGGGGCCGTTCGGTGAGGTGCCCGATCTGCTCGGCCGCAAGCAGGTGCAGCAGGATCGTGATCAGATGGCGCGCCTTCTGGCTGCCGGCCACGCCACCGCTTTCATCCTTCACCCAGACGCCGCCGGCGGTGTCGAAGCCCAGCTCGTCCGACAACTCGTCGCTCCGGCCGAATGGGGTGGGAACGAATCCCGTCCCCGCTACTCGCCTGACCGCGGCATCGGTCTGCTCGACGAGCATCATGCGTGCATCACGATCGAGCCCGTTCGCATTGGCGTACGCCGCCCACGCCAGGTCGTGGTCGTGGGTGATCAAAGACGACCCGCCGGGTGACCTGTTCGCGGACGTGCAGTCGGCCGTTGAGACGTCGGATGGCTCGGCGTTGACGATGGTGAGTACGTGGTGCCGATCGGTGTCAGTCGAGTTCGGGCAGCGCCACGGGAACGGGGTTGCGATCGGGACCGTCGTTTCACAGACGGCGCAGCGCCACCCCGTCACGCGCATCGGATCGCTCCCCACTCCGCACCGCTCAACCCGTCACCCGGGCGTTGAAGTCGTCGATCATGTCGTCCCACACGTTGACGTAACGGCGCAGGCCCTTCCAGAAGCTCTGGTGGCGACGCGCCTCGAACAGCTCGAACGGTGTGCCCTGCTGCTCGACCCAGGTGTAGTAGCCGAGGTTGAAGATGCGGCGGCGGTCGGCTTCGGTGCAGTCGATCATGTTGTCGGTGTTGACCGAGCCGAGGTGCTCGCCGAAGACTTCGGCGGCGTCGGTGACGGTGAACTCGTTGCCGTAGCGGGTGGCGAGCAGTTTGGCCCGCGCGCTCGGGTAGAGCGCTGCACCGTCGGTGGCAACGGTGATGACGGCGTCGTCGGGCCCGAGGTCGAGCAGCTTGGCGGTCTTGATCGCGGCCAGCACATTGCAGATCGCGGAGAACCCGAAGTGCTCCAGTGCGGCGACGATGTCGGCGGGCACTCCCTTGGTCTGCACGAGGTACTGCCGACCGATCTCAGTGTTGAAGAGAGCGTCGAGTTCATCGGTCGACTTGTCGGAGATTGCGACCACCACGTCGGTGTTCATCACGTTGTGGATGATCGGGATGTGCTTGTCGCCGATGCCTTGGATGTTGTGCTCGCCGAATCCGTTCTCGAGCATCGTCGGGCACTCGAGCGCTTCCACGGCGACGATCTTGGTGCCGTACTCCTCCTTCAGGCGATCACCCGCGGCGATCGTGCCGGCCGACCCGGTCGCCGACGTGAACGCTGCAAGGTTGAGGTCGCGGCCCTCCTGCTTGAACTCGTCACGCACCGTTTCGAAGACGTGTCCGAACGCCCGACCCGTCACCCGGTAGTGGCCGAGGTGGTTGCCGAACTCGGAGAACTGGTTGAGTACGAAGTTGCCGGGGTCGAGGGCCAACTCGTTGCAGGCGTCGTAGATCTCCTTGACGTTCGACTCGGTGCCGTGGGTGCGGATGACGTCCTCCGCCGGATTCGCACACCACTCGTCGAGCCAGTCGAATCGCTCCTGGCTCATGCCTTCGGGGAGGATCGCCACACCGCGGCTGGCCATGATCCGGCTGATGGCGATCCCGCCACGGGCATAGTTGCCGGTCGACGGCCAGATCGCACGGTGGTACGTCGGGTCGAACTGTCCGGTCACCACGCGAGGAGCGAGGCAGGCGTACGCGGCGAGGACCTTGTGCGCCGTGATCATCGGGAACCGGTCGCCGAACACGACGATGATCGGGCTCTCGACACCGGTCAGGCTCGATGGCAACACGATGTGGTCGGGCACGTCGACACGGTTGCCCGCGAGGTCGTTGTACCAGTGGACCCGCCAGAGGTTGCGGGCGTCGGGGCCGTGCAGGTCGGCGTCACCGACTTTGGCGGCGTGGTTGAACGTCGACGGGTCTTCGAGCTGGGCGAAGGTCGGCAGCGTGATGCCCTGGGCACGGAACCGCTCGACGCCATTGGCGAGTGCGGCTTCGTCAATGATGCGATCGGCAAGACCGAACTGGTTCTCCAACGCTTGGGTGGCGGTATCGACGACGTCGGCAGTTGCAGTCACCTTGACATTCTGTCAAAGGTTCCGGGGAAGTGCTCGATCATCCCGTTCAGAAGGGGCGGTCGTCGGGGGCAAGGGTGCTGGGGCCGACGTGGGCATCGAGCCAGGCGCACAGGTCGGAGACGCCCGTCCAGCATTCGCGGACGCGGGCGGCTGCGCCGGCGGTGTGGAGCCACTTCGGCGCCCGAACTCCCGCACCGCGATCAGTCCCTTCCGGCGCAGGAGCTCGATCCGGGGGTGATCCTTCGGGTACCCGCGCGGGGCGGTCTTCAATTCGTCGATGGCGCCGATGCGGTACTTTCGATTCTCGGTCTCGGCAACGAGTGCTGCCAACTCGGTGCCCGTTGCCTCGCCGTCGATGGCCACGCGGAACCGCTGCAGCTGGTCGTTGGCCATCGCGTAGTACCCGGCTCCAGCCATCAAGCCCTCCGCCGAGAACTGGATGTAGTGGCCCGCTCCACCCTCGGACTCTCCGTAGGCGCCCTGTTGGGTCTTGTACGGCGGCTTGCTCTTGGAGAACCGGACGTCGTTGTAGGGGCGGAACATGTGGAACGGCCCGAACTCGGCCAGCTCCTCGCAGAGGTCGAGCATCGGCTGCTTCACGCACTCGTCGTACCGGCCCTTGTTCGCCAGCCAGAACGCACGCGAGTTGTCGGCGGTGAGTTGCTCGTAGAACTCGACGCCCTCGATCGGAAGCCCCCTGAACGCCACGAACGGGACCGTAGCCCGCGCGCTGCGAGGGCGGGCGATGCGGTCGCATTGCACTCGTGCCGACGGAGAGACTCGAACTCTCACTGACGGCGACCTAAACGCCGTGCCTCTGCCAATTGGGCTACGTCGGCCCGGGTTCAGCCGGTGATCGACTACTCTACGGTTCGCGTCGTACCCTGCCTCGGTGCGATCACGGGCGTGGATGCTGGAGCT
This sequence comes from Ilumatobacteraceae bacterium, assembly GCA_035633295.1. GTDB lineage: Bacteria > Actinomycetota > Acidimicrobiia > Acidimicrobiales > Ilumatobacteraceae > Sva-07. The sequence goes on from DASQFE010000503.1 coordinate 3,866, forward strand.
GATCGGATGGGCGATCGTTGCGCTCGTCGGCGCCGTTGCGCTGACCCAGGCCCTCGGGTGGACAGCAACCCGCGACGTCGCCATCGTCCAGTCGCTCACCCCGTACCTCGGGCTGCTCCTGGTGCCACTCGGGCTCATAGCGCTGTGGCAGCGTCGGCTGTATCTCGCCACCGCCAGCGCCGCAATCGGTGTCGGGATCCTCATCCTCGCAGCGCCTGTGGCCTTCCCTAACAACCGACCCGAACCGATCGCCGATGCCATCGGCCTACGTGTCGCCTCCGTCAATCTTCTCTACAGCAACGACCGAATCGACGAGGTCGTGGCGACACTCCACGACCTCGCCCCCGACGTCATCGTGTTCAACGAGTACACCGCCGAACACC
>DASQFE010000504.1:0-5089 GCA_035633295.1 Ilumatobacteraceae bacterium
GGTCGAGTGGACGATCGTGCGCAACGAGGTCGAGGCCTTGATGCTCGAGTTCTCGCTCATCAAGCAGCACGATCCGCGCTTCAACGTGCGCCTGCGCGACGACAAGAGCTACCCCTTTCTCGCCGTGACGATTGACGAGCAGTGGCCCCGAGCCCTCGTGATGCGCGGCCGCAAGCGCAAGGGCACCCGCTACTTCGGGCCCTACGCCCATGCGTATGCCATCCGAGAAACCCTCGACCTCTTGTTGAGGTCGTTCCCTGTACGCACCTGCAGCCAGGCCAAGTTCAATCAGCACGAACGCCTGGGCCGGCCGTGTCTGCTCTTCCACATCGAAAAGTGCGCCGGGCCGTGCGTCGGCGAGATCGAGGAGATGCCGTACCGCCAGCTGGTCACCGATCTGTGCGAGTTCCTCGACGGCGACACCGACGAGATCGTCGACCGTCTCGAGGCCGACATGCAGTCGGCCGCCACCGACCTCGAGTTCGAGCGGGCCGCCCGCCTGCGTGACCGTCTGCTGGCGGTCCGCAAGGCCATTGAGAAGCAGCAGATGGTGGCCGAGCGCAGCGAGGATCTCGACGTGATCGGCATCGCCGAGGACGAACTCGAAGCCGCCGTGCAGGTCTTTTACGTCCGTAAGGGTCGGGTCGTGGGCCGCAAGGGGTTCATCCTCGACAAGGTGGAGGAACTGACGCCCGGTGGCCTGATCGACCGCATCTTGGAGTCGATGTACGGCGATGACCCGATCCTCGGCGTTCCCAAGCAGGTGCTGGTGCCGTACGAGGCCGACGACCTCGCAACCTACGAGGAGTGGCTGTCGATGGGGCGGGGGTCGCGCGTGCAGGTGCGGGTGCCGCAGCGTGGCGACAAGCGGTCGCTGCTCGAAACGGTCACCCGCAACGCCGAGGGCGAGTTCACGCGCCATCGGATGCGTCGTGCGAGCGATCACAACTCGCGCAGCCGGGCCCTGACAGAGCTCCAGGATCATCTCGGCCTGCCTGAAGCTCCACTTCGTATCGAGTGTTACGACATGGCCCACCTCCAAGGCACCGACTACGTCGGCTCGATGGTGGTCATGGAGGACGGGCTGCCGAACAAGCGCGAGTACCGCCGGTTCAAGATCAACGACGTGGAGGGCAACGACGATTACGCGGCGATGGCCGAGGTGGTCAGGCGGCGGTTGCAGGCGTACCTCGACGAGCGCGATCGGCCGGTCAACGAGCGGGGCGACAAGCCAGGCAAGTTCGCCTACCCGCCGCAACTCCTGCTGGTGGATGGCGGCAAGGGCCAGCTCAGCGCGGCCAAGCGGGTGATCGACGAACTCGGACTGACCGACGAGATCCCCGTCGCCGGCTTGGCCAAGCGGTTCGAGGAGGTGTTCATCCCCGGGCGGAGCCAACCAGTGGAGATTCCGCGGGGGAGCGAGGCGCTGTTCATGCTGCAGCGCATCCGCGACGAGGCGCACCGCTTCGCCAACACGTTCCACCGTGAGCGCCGCAGCAAACGGATGACCACCAGTGCCCTCGATGGAATTCCCGGCCTCGGCGAGGTCCGGCAGAAGAAGCTGGTCAAGGCGCTCGGCGGCGTCAACTCGGTCAAAGGGGCTGGTCTCGAGGAGCTCAAGGCGCTGACATTCCTGCCCGATGACGTGGCGGTCGCGGTGTACGGCAAGTTCCACTCCGACTGACACTTCGAGCCGCTGTGCTGGGCTCGGATGGTTCGTCCAGCTACTGTCAAGGCGTTGCATCCCTGCGACAGATCAAGTTCCATGTACGTCGAGTGATGGACGTATTCCATCGATCGACTGCGTGGCGAAGGCGGAATACTCACGTGAGACCCGACAAACGACTGCTGGCGATCGTCATCGCCATCGTCGCGTCCGTGCTCGTGGTCGTCCCACCTGCAGTGTCGTCTCCGGTGCTCGCGCAGACCCCGCCGGCGAGCAACCTGACCACGACGAAGTCAGCCCCCGCGTCGTTGCTGGCCGGCGCACCGCTGTCGTACACCCTCTCCGCGAGCAACCCGGGGGCGACGGCGACCGCCCTGTTCAACCTCTCGTTCCGCGACGTGCTTCCCCTCGGTGTCACCTATGCCGGACCGACGACCCCGAGTTCCGCCGGCGAACCGCTCATCGTCGTCAACCAGGTCCCGGACACCAACCCGGGCGCACCCGTCGGTACCACGATCCCGCAGCAGACGCTCATCTGGTCGAACGTCGCCGACCTCCAAGCCGGCGACACGGTGTCCATCACGTTTGCGGTGACGGTCAACAGCACCGGCACGCCGGCACGCAACGACGTCCACGTGATCGGCTCCACGATCACCAACACCAGCCAGGCGTACGCGGGCACGAACCCCCGCCGCCTCCCCGACTTCGACGACGTGACCGGTACCCCGATCGTCAATGCGGAGGTCGCGACGGCCTCGTCCGGTCCGGCGCCGACGACGTTCACGGCGATCTCCGTCGCCAAGTCGTCGAACAACGCCCCCGAGGGCGAACTGTTGCGGGGTGTCCACCAACACGTCGCCCGGTACTCGCTCGCCGTGAACGTCACCCCGCTGGGCGATGCGGGCGACATCACGGTCACCGACCTGTTGCCGGCACAGCTCGAGTTCCTCGGGTGCGGCCAGCAGGACAACAGCACGTCGGGTCCCGGTGGCACACCGCGGCCCGAGTACAGCGGTGCCCCGCTGCTCAGCGCAACCCCAGCGGTCACGGGATGTCGTGCCCCGAACCGAGTGGAAACGGTCGTCAACCCCGTTCTGGGAGGCGTCACCTATGCCGGCGTGTACACCCTGCTGCAATGGATTCTGCCCGACGCCGACGTCGCTGCAGGCGGAACCATCACGCTGCCGTATGCCGCCGGAATCCCGCTGTTCGCCAACGCGCCGTTCCCGCTCGGCAGCGTGCCGCCGACGACAGGTGCCCAGGGGTCGAACCTCGACAACAACACCGGCCCCTCCACCCGCGAGACGGCGGCGGGCGAGGGCTCGGTGCTCAACCGAGTCCGTGCGGAAGGGAACTTCGAGGCGGTCGGGCTGCTGGAACCCGGTGCGAGCGCGTTCGTCTTCGACGACGACACCCTCAGCCGCACGATCGAGGACCTGCGCATCCGCAAGGAGATCGTTTCGCCGCCTCTGCGCGTCTTCACCTCGGGTGCCGAGGCTCAGTTTCGCATCATCGCCGAGACCAGCGAGTACGTCACGGCCTCGAACGTCGTACTCACCGACAACATCCCCAACGGCCTGTGCCCCCAGGGCAACGTCGTCTACTCCGCAAGAGAACCGGCCTGTGCGTTCAACCGCAACCCGTCGCCAGGGTTCGCCTCGGTCGTCCTTGCCCCGCAGGGTGGGTACACCGTCGTGTTCCAGCCGATCGCCTCCATCCCGGTGAACGGCCAGGCAACCGCGACGTACTCGGCGTTCATGCGCGGTGACTACGAGGGCGGTCCACTCGATGGAAAACGCACCGTGAGCGGCGACACGTTCACCAACACGGTTCGGGCGAACGGCACCACGACCGGACGTGACGAGATTCGCGGCCCGGGATTCCCGGCCGCGGTCGGCGACCCGCTCACTGGAATCCTGGACGACTCGTCGGCGACCCTGACGACGAACTCCCTCACGTTGGAGAAGCGCCTGCTCCCCCGCAACGTCAGTCCCCGACTGAACGGCGCTTCACCGGCCGGGATCCGGTGCCCCGACCGCGCCACCGACCTCGACGACGACCCCCAGACGCCGACCGCACCGGACGCCTACATCGACGCGAGCGCGGTTCCGACAGCGGCCGAGGCCGCTCGCCTCGGGTTCCGCCTCGGAGACCAGATCTGTTTCCGCCTCCGGGTCGACTTCGACACGTCGATCCGGACCCGCAACCCGGTTGTCACCGATTTCCTCCCGCCGGGTACGCAGTACGTCGCTGGGTCCGTCCGGTCGACGGCGGCCAACACCGTGACGTACACACTCGGCACGACACCGCCTCCCGTCGCCGGACCGATCGACTTCCTCGTCGGCACTGTGAGCAATCCCGGCGACGCGAACCGCTACGTCGATCAGAACAACCAGGTCTTCGAGGTGGTCTTCGCCGTCGAGGTGGTGCAGGTGCCTGCCACCGCGCGCGCCACCCTTGCGGGCAACCTGATGAAGCTGCGCACGGAGAACTCGCTCGGCCAGGCCCAGTCGTTCCGCGACGAGGCGAACTTCGCCATCGTGCCGCCGCCTCCGGTGCGTGTGCAGAAGGGCGTGCAGAACGTCACGACCCCGGCCTTCACCACCGCACTCCCGAACGTCGACGGAGTGCAGGTCCAGCAAGGGTCGTTGGCGACCTTCCGGATCGACCTCGAGAACCTCGGTACCGCTGCCTCGTTCAACGCGTTCTCCGTTCAGGAGCTCGACGTCCTCGACGTGCTACCGGCGCAGATCAACTGCTCGCTGATCTCCAACATCACCAACTTCGGGACCAACCCGTCGCTGGGCCAGTGCCTGAACCCTGGTCAGAGCTCGATCCCTGCCGGATTCACCAACACGCTCGGCCGTAGCGTGATCCGGTGGGACCTCCCCGTGGGCGACCCGTACGCCCTGTTCCCCTCCACGTCGCCAACGGGTGGGCCGCGCACCCTGACCTACACGATGCAGATCCCCACCCCGACCAGCGTGTCGACGGTCTTCACCAACGACGCCGGTCTGCGGCTCTACGGCGGATTCACCAACCTCGAGAACGTGGCTTCGTCCGGCTACGTCCCGCGCAACAACATCGACCCCGCCTTGAACGCACGCGCCAACGCCCCCGAGGCGCGTGACCCCTCGTCGGTGTTCACCCCCGGTGCTGCGGTCGGCAAGCTCGTGCGGTCGTGGATCTCCGAGACGAACAACAACATCTCGCTGCCGCCCTCGACGGGCTCGGCGATCGACGGCGAGAGCGCCCAGGCGGTGGTGGGCGAGTACGTCACGTTCCGCTACTTCGTCGACATCCCGGCGCAGACCACGGTATTCGGCGCCACGCTGACCGACCAGTTGCCCGGACCGGCCGGGACGCTGGTCGTCGTCCCCGTTCCGCCGGCGAGCTCCGGTGCGCCGCCGGGGGCAGGACGCT
>DASQFE010000505.1:0-1661 GCA_035633295.1 Ilumatobacteraceae bacterium
AACAACACATGCTCACGCGTCTGCGGCATCGGACCATCCGTCGCAGCCACCACCAAAATCGCACCATCAACCTGCGCCGCACCCGTGATCATGTTCTTGATGTAATCCGCATGACCCGGCATGTCCACATGCGCATAATGCCGATTCTCGGTCTCGTACTCGATATGCGCAATCGAAATCGTGATCCCACGCGCCTTCTCCTCCGGCGCCTTGTCAATCGTGTCAAACGCCGCAAAATCAGCCAACCCACGCTCCGACAACGTCTTCGAAATCGCCGCCGTCAACGTCGTCTTCCCATGATCGATATGACCCATCGTCCCGATGTTCACATGCGGCTTGTTACGCTCGAACTTCTTCTTGCTCATGATGCGTGCGACTCCAATGTCGTTTCTTGTTTGTCAGATGTGGGTTGTCAAAGAACTGCTGTGCGTCGGTCCCGTGGCGATCACTCGCCACGAACCCGCTTCACGATTTCCTGGGCGATGGTCTCGGGCACCTGCTGGTACTCGGAGAACTGCATCGTGTACGTCGCTCGCCCCTGGGTGCGAGAACGGAGGTCGGTACTGTACCCGAACATCTCCGACAGCGGCACGGCGGCGTTGACGACCTGGGTGTTGCCCCGGGCCTCCATGCTGCCGATGCGGCCACGACGGCTGGACAGGTCGCCCATCACGTCGCCCATGTACTCCTCTGGGGTGACGACCTCGACGGCCATGATCGGCTCCATCAGGACGGGCTTGGCCATCTCGGCGGCCTTCCGGAACGCCATCTGGCCGGCGATCTTGAACGCCATCTCCGAGGAGTCGACGTCGTGGTACTGGCCGTCGACGAGCGACACCTTGACGTCGACGGTCGGGTAGCCGGCGAGCACGCCGTTGTCGAGCGAGCTCTGCAAGCCCTGGTTGGTCGGGTTGATGTACTCGCGCGGGATCTTGCCGCCCGAGATCTTGTCCTCGAACTCGTAACCGCCGCCCGGGTTCGGCTCCATGTCGATCTTGACGACGGCGAACTGGCCGGAACCGCCGGACTGCTTGATGTGGCGGTACTCGACGTTCTTGACTTCCTTGGTGATCGTCTCGCGGTACGCGACCTGCGGCTTGCCGACGGTGGCTTCCACGCCGAACTCGCGCTGCATGCGGTCGACGAGCACTTCGAGGTGCAGTTCGCCCATGCCCGAAATGACGGTCTGGCCGGTCTCCTCGTCGGAGCGGATGCGGAAGGTCGGGTCCTCGTCGGACAGCGACTTGAGCGCCTTGCCGAGCTTCTCCTGGTCGGACTTCGTCTTCGGCTCGATGGCCACGTGGATGACCGGCTCGGGGAACTCCATCCGTTCGAGAATGACGGCGTGCTCGCGGTCGCACAGCGTGTCACCGGTGGTGACGTTCTTGAAACCGAGCCCGGCAACGATGTCGCCGGCCATGGCGACGTCGACGTCCTCGCGCTGATTGGCGTGCATCAACAGGATGCGTCCGAGCCGCTCGCGGTCTTCCTTGGTGGAGTTGTAGACCTCTTCGCCCTTGCTGATCTCGCCCGAGTAGACGCGGAAGTAGGTGAGCTTGCCGAACGGGTCAGCGACGATCTTGAACGCCAGTGCGGCGAATTCCTTGTCCTCGGGACCGCGGGTGACCGGGATCTCTTCGCCGCCCTTCATCTCGATGCCT
>DASQFE010000506.1:0-2774 GCA_035633295.1 Ilumatobacteraceae bacterium
GAGGTCATTCTCACCCCCGGCGAGGAAGGCAGCAACGGTGCCGTGAAGCGGGCACAGGCGCTGGCGGCGCAGCATCCCGAGTGGTGCTTCCTCTACCAGTACGGCAACGACAACAACCCGCGGGCTCACTACGAGGGCACCGGGCCCGAGATCTGGCGTGACTGCCCCGAGATCACCCACTTCGTCGCCGGGCTCGGCACCAGCGGCACGCTCATGGGCACCGGTAAGTACCTCAAGGAGCAGAACCCTGCCATCAAGGTCATCGCCATCGAGCCGCCCCTGGGCGAAAAGGTGGAGGGCCTGCGTAACCTTGATGAGGGGTACATCCCGCCCCTGTTCGAGCGTTGGCACGGCTTCGATCTGCTCGACCGCAAGCGGGTGGTGCGCCCCCGGGAGAGCATCGAATGGACACGTCGTCTGGTCGCCCAATGCGGAGTGTTCGCAGGCATCTCTGCCGGCGCGGCACTGGCGGGGGCGGCGAAGGTGGCCTCCGAGATCGACGAGGGAACCATCGTGTTCATCGTGTGTGACGGCGGCTGGAAGTACCTCTCCACCGGCGCCTACACCGACGACCTCGACGTCGCCGAAGCCAACGCCGAAGAGATCATCTACTTCTGACAATGAGACGCGGGGTCAGACCCCGCGTCTCATTGTCGGGCGAAGTGGGCGATGCTCGCTGCGGTCTGGCGGCTGATGTCGGGGAGCACCGGGGTGAACACGTCCATGCCGTGCGAGGTGCCCATCACGATGCGGCACTGGGCGGCCACGCCGGCTCGCAGCAGCAATCGGTAGAAGTCGATGCCCTCGTCGCGGAGCGGGTCGGCCTCGTTGACGCTGATGAACGTCGGCGGCAGCCCGCTCACGTCGGCCTCGGTTGCGTGCGAGGGCCAGGCGAGCGGATTGCCAGACTCGAAGTGCTCGATGCCGTAGGCCATCGCCCCCCGGTTGTGGTGCAGGTTCAGCAGGTAGCCCTCGTTCTCGATCGACGACGGGAACCGATCCTGCGGCCACTCTCCTGCGATGTACGGGCAGAGCGCATACAGACCCTTGATCAATCCGATGTCACCGTCACGCAACAGCATCATTCCGGTGGCCAGCGTCAGGTTGCCGCCGCCGCTCTCGCCGGCAACGATCAGCCGTGCCGGGTCGATGCGCAGTTCCACAGCGTTGTCGACAACCCATCGCAGGCCCGACACGCAGTCGTGTAAACCGGCGGGGAACGGCTCGACTTGCGGCGCTGACGACGCTGTGACCGAATTGCGGAAGTCGACCATGGCGACAGCGAGCCCTTCGGCGGCGAGCACCCTCGCCCAGATCCGGTAGAGCGCATCGAAGGCGCTGCCGTTCTGCATCCCGCCGCCGTGGATGTAGTACACGCACGGAACGACGTCGTCGCCCTCGGGCCGGACGTAGCGGATCTTGACCGTGTTGGCGTCGGGGGCCGACGTGAACTCGTGGACCGTGATCGACAGGCCGTCGGATGACGCGACCTCGTCGGTGTCGAGTGAGTCGTACAGCGCCTCGCTCTTTTCGCGCAGGGCGATCGCTTTGGGGTGGTTGTTGATCTCGAGCAGGGTCTCGCGGCTGTCGACGTCGGTGAGGTTGGTGACGGGCACGTTGCGCAGTGCCCACTTCACCCGTGGGTCGAGCCGTGGATCGTTCTCGAGATCGGGCACGTCAGCGATCTTCTCCACGCACGGCGATGTTGAAGATCGCATCGGCCATCTGAGGCCAGTAGACCGAGGGCATGTCGTGCCCCATTCGGCCGAACACGAGCAGTTCGGCGCCGGGAACCGCAGCCGCGGTGGCCTCGCCGCCCGACAGGGTGACCAGCGAGTCCTGGCGGCCGTGGATCACCAGCGTCGGCACGTCGAGGCCACCGAGCGCCTCGGTTCGGTCGCCCGACGCGGCGATCGCCACGAGATGGAATGCGGTTCCTGCCGGATGGAAGCACCGGTCGTACGACTCGGTGGCGATCGCGCGCGACTCGTCCTCGTCGAACAGCTCGCCCGAGATGATGCGAGCCGTCTCGACGTTCTGGCGGATCGCGCCATCGCGATCGGTGGGTGCCGGTGTGAGCAGGGCGAGCATCGATTCCGGATCGGGTTGGCCGACCTCGGTATGGCCGGTCGTCGACATGATCGACGTCAGCGACAGGACTCGATCGGGATGTTCGATGGCGATCGTCTGCACGATCATCCCACCCATCGACGCGCCCACGATGTGCGCTGCAGGGATCTCGAGTGCCTCGAGCAATCCAACGGCGTCGGCCGCGAATGTCGAGAGCGTGTAGGGCGCCTCGATCGGCTGACCTCCGATGAACTGGGCGTACAGCGCCATCACATCGGGTGGATCACCGGCTGTTTTCGTCGAGAGTCCGACGTCGCGGTTGTCGAATCGGATGACCCGGAACCCTCGATCGAGGAGTTCGCTGATGAATCCGGGCGACCACAGCGTCATCTGCGCACCGAGACCCACGACGAGCAGGGCGGGAGGAGCGTCGTCGGAGCCGAAGCTCTCGTAACAGATCTCGATGTCGTTGACGGCAATGGTGGGCACGGGCCGATCATGGCAGGCCGACCGGGCGCTTGGCGCACCCTGCTGGCGGCCCTCGAGCCCACCCACGACGGGTCGAAATCCGCCACTCGACGCAGCGGTTCTGCGACACTTCCTCGATGAGCGACTCTGATCCCACCCTGCCCGACGCGCTCGCAGGCAACGTCCCACCGCCACCGCCGCCGCCACCCCCCCCCCCCCCCCCCCCCCCCCCCTTC
>DASQFE010000507.1:0-5306 GCA_035633295.1 Ilumatobacteraceae bacterium
GCAGGATGCCCCCGACCGGGTTGCATCGGTGGTCGATGCCGCCGACGTCGACTTCGGGGAGCGGTCGGGCACGTCATGAGCTCGCCCGAACCTGTCCTCCTCGTCGACGATCCCCTCCCCGAGGCGCGACGCTCGTCAAGAGATCTTCAGGTTTTCGTCAAGGTCGTCGCAACAGCGACCGATGGACTGGGGTGAATCGAACCAAACGGATCCTCCTCGCCACCGGTGTCGCCCTGTTCGTCGCCGTTCCGATGAGCGGTGCACTCGCCGAAGCGGCGCCCGCCACGACTCCCACGACCACCGCAACCACCACGGCGACCAGCACGACGATCACCGTCGGCGGAGGCGAGAGCCTCGCGGGAATCGCCGCTCGCTATGGCGTCAGAGTGTCGGCGCTCCTGCGGGCGAACTCGATGGCGATCACCACGGTGATCCACCCCGGTGACACGCTCGTCATTCCCGCCGGCGCCTCGATCCCCGCTGCTGTGAATGCCGTGTCGTCGACGAGCGTTGTGCCAGCGGTTACTCCCGCGACGCCGGCCGCGACCTACACCGTGGTGGCAGGCGATGCGCTCGCCGGCATCGCGTGGCGCAACGGCGTGAAGCTCGGTGCCTTGGTGAAGGCCAATGGCATTTCGGTCACCAGCATGATCATGCCGGGCCGGGTGTTGACGATTCCGCCCGCAACGATGCCAATCCCGACACCTCGGAGCGTGGCGACTCCTGTGGTCGTTGCGAATCCTGTGGTCGCTGTGACCCCTGTGACTCCTGTGGCCTCGACGTCGGCGGTCGTGGCGGGCTCGGCGAACGGATCGCTCGACACGCTGCTGACGTACCTGAGCGCTCAGGTCGGCGCCCCGTACCAGTTCTTCAGCTCCGGACCGGCCACGTTCGACTGCTCGGGCCTCGTCGTCGCCGGTTTCCGACAGATCGGCATGTCGATGCCTCATCAGAGCCGGGCACTCGCCCGTGTGGGCACGCCAGTCGACTGGAAGAGCACGCCGATCGCTGCCGGCGACCTCGTGTTCACCTCAGCGGTGAACGACCCGACGTTGATCACCCACGTCGGTGTCGCCCTCGATGCCCAGCGCTGGGTCCATGCCGTCGGCGTCGGCCGCACGGTGAGCATCACCCCGTTGCCCACGAGCAATCGCATCATGGCCGTGCAGCGGATCGCGATTCCCTGATGATGATCATGATTGATCCCGAACACAAGGTTGTCGGCAACACCGCCACCGACTGACCCCCAGAGCTCATCGCTGTCTCGAGTCGGCTCGAACTCACCGGATTCTCGGCGGGAACATACAGTGGTCCTGTGTACGTTCCGCTGCATCCTGACGGACTCGACCGGTGGGGCCCGGCACTCCGAACGGCGACAGCGTGGAGTCCACCACGGTTGCGCACGGTGTGCGTCGTCCCGCATCCCGACGACGAGGTCTTGTCAATGGGCGGGTTGATCGCTCGCCAGCGCAGCGCCCGGTTGGAGGTCTGCGTCCTGGCCGTGACCGACGGCGACGCTGCGTACGATCCTGACGGCGACGAGGATCTCGCCAACGTCAGACGAGTCGAACAGGACTCGGCCGTCGCCCACTTGGGGCTGGCAGCCCCCATCGTCCGGTTGGGTCTGCCGGATGGCAAGGTGCCCGAGTACGAAGCCTCGCTGATCGATTCGATCCGTCACCACATCGATCAGGACTGCCTGGTTGTGGCGCCCTGGCGCAAGGATTGCCATCCCGACCACGAGGCAGTCGGTCGGGCGGCTCGAGCCGCCGCCGTTGCAGAAGGCGCCACGCTCGTGTCGTCGATGTTCTGGGCTTGGCACTACCGCTCGGTGAAGTCGCTCGACTCGGTCGACGTGTTGGAGCTGCCCATGTCACCCGAGGAACGGGCCGACAAGCGAACTGCCATCGAGTGTCATCACAGCCAATTCGACTCCTGGAACGGCAGCGATCCGATACTCAACGACGAGTTGCTGACACCCGCCCTGTGGCCGAGCGAGTACTTCATCGCCGAACACGATTGAAGTGTCGGCGAGTACTCGGCACTGGGCAACGATGGACGACCCGGGCTTCGTTACGCTCGGGCGATGGCAACCGATCTTGCACCATCGACCATCCATCGTGCGGAAACCGACCTGCCGTTCGTCGACGTGGGCAACGGCACGGCCCTGCAGCTTCTCCAGGTCGACCTCGCAACTGGCATCTGGATCGTGCGCTCCCGTTTCGAACCGGGGATCACCTTGCAACGCCATCGCCACACCGGCCATGTGCTCGCCTTCACGCAGTCGGGAAGCTGGTTCTATCTGGAGAGTCCCGATGAGGTCAGCGTCGCCGGTTCCTATCTCTACGAACCGGCCGGTTCAGTGCACACCCTGCACGTGCCGGAGTCGAACCCCGACGTCACGGATGTGTGGTTCTCGATCCACGGAGCGAACCTGAATCTCGACGACGCTGGTCAGATCGACAGCGTCGTCGATGCCCCCAGCATCCTGGCCTCCTACAACTACCTGTGCGAGCAGCAGCACGGCGTGAGTGACCCGCCGGTGATCGTCGTCGGCACCTCCCCAAGCTGAACGAATCGGGTTGTTCTCGTGAACAAGTTGCGCACAGGGAGCGCACCTTGTTCACGAGAACGGCGGGGACGTGCGGACTGGACGCGGGTCGCTAGGTTCCGGTCATGAGCGAACGCATGCCAGCCCTGTCACTCGCGGCGGTCCCGGGCCGCCGGGCCCAGATGATCGACGTTGCGGTGGAGATCGAGCGGCGGGGGTTCTCGGGGATCTACTGCCCGAGCTTCGGTGACGCCATGGGCCTGTGCCTGTCGATCGCACACGCGACGACGACCATCGAGTTCGGCACCTCGATCCAGCCGATCTACCTCCAACACCCGGTTGCGCTCGCCACTTCGGCGAGTTATCTCCACGAACTCGCCGAGGGTCGTTTCCGCCTCGGTGTCGGCGTCACCCACGGCCCGGTCATCAGCCGGCTCGGCGTCGAAACCGGCAAGCCACTGGGCGACATGCGCGAGTACGTCGGCACCATGAGGGCCGCAGGCGAGTCGATGGGTGGTCTCCCTCCCGTCGTCCTCGCGACGTTACGCGACAAGATGGTTGAGCTGTCCGTCGAAGTCGGCGACGGGGCGGTCTGGGCAAACGCATCGCGAAGCCGGATGGCCCACTCACTGTCGCTCATCCCCGCCGATCGAACGGCCGGCGGCTTCTGGATCGGCAACATGATCCCCACCGTGATCGACGACGACATCGATGCTGCTCGTGCAAGGAATCGCAAGACGCTCCAGGGTTACGTCGCCCTGCCGAACTACCGCAACTACTGGATCGAGGCCGGCTACGAAGCCGAGATGACCGCCGTGCAGACCGCGCTCGGAGCCCGCGACTCCGATGCGGTCGGGGCCGCGATGAGCGACCGTTGGCTCGACGACTGCACGCTGTCGGGTCCGGTTGGTCGGGTACGCGAGGGCGTCGAGGCGTGGTTCGATGCCGGCGTTGCCTCGCCGATCCTCGTCCCGTCATCCACCTCGGGCGGGCAGGCCAAGGCCCTCACCGAACTGTTCGAGGCGTTCGCCTGACGGGCTGATCGTGGACGCGACGCTCGAGTTGCTCTGGATTCCGCTTGGTGCGGGGGCCGTGGTCGTCAGGCTGAACGGCTGGATCTTCGAACGTCTCTCGGCGCTCGTTGGCCGACGACCTGCCTGCGACCTGTATCACGCGGCACTGCTGGTCCACATGCCCGAGGGCCGCTACGTCATCGAGGTCGCGCCACGGCCCGACTGGGATCGCGAACGACGCGGCGTCGTGGCGGACGGCGCAGTCGGGCACCCCTGGCTCGGTCGATTCCGCCTCTTTCGCTACGAGGTCCGCCGGTGGCTTGACGGCATCCTGCCCGATGAGCGCTTCGCCGTCTCCACCGTTCGAATCGATCTCGATCTCGATCACGCCCGCCGCGTGATCGAACTCCTGCCCTCGGTGCCGACCCCGGTGTGGGGTCTCGACGAACTCGGGGCAGGCGAGATGTGGAACTCCAACTCGGTGGCGTCCTGGGTGCTGTGTCGGGCCGAGATCGACCTCGCTCCGTTCGTGATGCCCGCCGGTGGCCGCGCCCCCGGATGGGACGCCGGCATCGTGGTCGCCGGGCGCGAGTCACCTCGAACCGACGATGAGGTTAAGGTCGCAGTTGCCGACGAGTAGGGGAGCGTGTCGTGGACAATGTCGAGGGGGCCCGGGACTTTCAGGTAACCGGAACCACGTACGACTCGTTCATGGGTCGCTATTCGCAGCCACTTGCGATCCTCTTCGCCGATACTGCCGGCGTGACACGCGGGCAGACAGCGCTCGACGTCGGGTGCGGTCCTGGCGCGCTGACCGGCGTGCTCGTCGAACGACTCGGCACCGATGCGGTGTCGGCTTGTGATCCGTCGGAGCAGTTCCTGGTGGCCTGCACCGAACGACACCCCGGAGTGATCGTGCGGCAGGGACGAGCCGAGGCGATCCCGTTCGACGACGGTGCATTCGACTGCGCGTTGGCGCAGCTGGTCATGCACTTCGTGTCGGACCCCGATCAGGCAGCCGTAGAACTCTGCCGGGTGGTGCGTCCGGGCGGGGTCGTCGGAGCTTGTGTCTGGGATTTCGATGACGGCATGGAGATGCTGCGCAAATTCTGGGACGCCGCGCTCGCCGTTGACCCGAATGCACCGGACGAGGCGCGCACGATGCGGTTCGGGCGCGCTGGAGAACTCGTCGAGCTGTTCGAGTCGGCTGGGCTCGAGGACGTGACCGAGACGACTCTCGATGTCTCCTCGACGTACCAGAGCTTCGACGAGCTGTGGTCCGGTTACCTGGCGGGGGTCGGTCCGGCCGGTTCGTACTGCGTGTCGCTCTCCGACGACGCTCGCATGAACGTGAGGCGGGAGATGTTCGATCGGCTCGGATCTCCGAGCGGCACCCTGACGCTCAGCGCCGTAGCCCGTTGCGCGATCGGTCACGCACCGAACATCGGCGATTCATAGACCATTGCGGCGACCTCGTTGCCCTCTGTGTCGAGAAACCCAACGAGCGTGCCGACGGTCGGGATCTCGATCTCGGAGTGAACGACCGTGCCACCGTTCGATATGACGCGCTCGCGAGTCGCTTCCAGATCGTCGACCGCAATGGTGCAGGTGAAGCCGCGGGTCCCGCTGCCGGAGACGGGGGTGTCCCGGCCGTGCAGTGCACCGTGGATGCCGGGCCTGTCGTCGGTGCCCGTGATCACGTTGTAGAAACCGGGTGGACCCCAGGCCTCGAACCGCCAGCC
>DASQFE010000508.1:0-4829 GCA_035633295.1 Ilumatobacteraceae bacterium
GAGGCGCTGATGTCGCCGGGCAGCGTGAAACCGGGCAGCGCAGCAAGCGCGGCATTGGCGGCCCGCCCGATCCCGGTTTCCAACATGCCGCCGCACCACACGGGGATGCCCTTCGAGACGCAGAGGTCATGGATGCGGACGGCTTCGAGGTAGCCGCCGACGCGCCCGGGCTTGATGTTCGCGATCTCGCACGCGCCGAGCTCGATGGCGTCGGCGGTGCCGGCGGCGGAGATGAGTGACTCATCGAGGCAGATCGGAGTGTCGACCTCTGCGGCGATCAAGGCGTGGCCGACGATGTCGTCTTCGGGAAGCGGTTGCTCGATCAACAGCAGGTCGAACTCGTCGAGGCGGCGGAGGTGGGCGCCATCGATGCGGCGGTACGCGGTGTTGGCGTCGACCTGGAAGGGGGTGTCGGGTCCGATGAGCTCGCGAACGGCAGCGACCTGGTCGATGTCGGAGCCCGGCTCGATCTTGAGTTTGATGCGCACGTAGCCGTCGTCGACGTAGCCCTGCACCGCGGCGAGGAGTTCCTCGGTGCTGTCGTGGATGCCGACACTGACGCCGCTCGGAATGTGCGTCCGCTCGGCGCCGAGGAAGGATGCGAACGACTGACCGGTGGCGCGGAGTTGTGCATCGAGGATCGCCATTTCGAGCGCAGCCTTGGCCATCGGGTGACCGTGCAACTTGGCGAGGATCGGCGCGACATCGGCGGCTTCGATCGGTCCGGCGGCGAACAGTCGCGGGAGAAGGTGATGGATCAATACGTGTTGGGCGCCATCGACATACTCCGGCGAATAGCTGGGCTCCGAGAGCGCAACGCATTCACCCCAGCCTTCGACCGTGTCATGGTGGCCGCCGGAAGCGTCGGAGAGGTCGACACGCACGAGCAGGATGTCGCGATCGGTCTGGCTCCCGAAGCTGGTTCGGAACGGCGTGACGAGGGGCATGGCGATCCGTCGCAGTTCGACCCGTTCGAGATTCCATCGCAGCGCGCTCATGGTGTTGATCCGATCACGTAGTTGCCGTCGCGGGTGAATCCGTCGATGCGTCGTCCGGCCTCGAGCGCCTCGGTCAGCGACGCGCGGACGGCTGACCTCCAGCTTGCGACGGCGGCCGAGTCGGTTCGGCGAAGAGCTACGACATCGTCGGGAGTGGCGACGAATTCGGGATCGATGATCCCGGACCCATCGCTTGGCGTCGTCGGCAGGGCGCAGTTCAGATCCCACGCGACAAGGAGCCGGTCGGATTCATCGCCCGCATTGATGGCGTCGTCCATGGTGCCGTAGAACGACGGAAGGTACTCGTCGATCGTTGCGCCGAGGACCGCGATGTTGAACCACGCGTTGCGACGTACGAGCGGATCGAATGTCCAGGTGATCCAGTCGAGGTCCCGACCGGCCGCCCACGCCCGTTGGTGCAGCTTGATCAGCCGACCCAGGCCGGTTCCACGGGCGTCGGCGGCCACTCCGGTGACGTGACTGTGGAGCGCCGACTGCCCGTGATGGCGCGCCAACATGCCGATCGAGGCGCCGACCATCGACTCGTCGGCGAACGCTCCGGCGACATAGCCACCCGTGTGGCAGATGGCGATCAGGAACTCGAGCGGTGCGAGCGGGACGGTCGTTCCCCAGACATCCTGCAGAACCTGGTTGGCTTCGATCAGTTCCTCCGGAGTGGACAGCGTGCGGATCTCGACCGGTTCGGCGCTCACGGCATGGCCGCCGGTTCGGCGCTCACGGCATGGCCGCCGGGTTCGGCGACCACTTCGACGAGGCACGGGTGGGTTCCTCGCTCGACGTGGTAGGCGCAGCGCACGGCGAGTACCTGGCGGATCTCCGGGCCGACGTCCTCCGAGAATTCGGATCGGTAGGTGTCGTCGGTGGTGAGCACCACGGTGAAGTACATGCCGGAGAACGCCCCGAGGAAGACTGAAACCCGGATCAGCGGCTCGGACAGCACCAGTGTCCGCCCACCGAGGGAGGCGTCGGCGACGACGTTGAGTGAGTCGAGGCCCGTCCAGTTGAGGCTGGTCTCGGCGGTGATCGCCATGAACCCGAAGAAGATGAAGAACCCGGTGAGCGCAACGACGACCAGCGTGATCTGGAATGCCTGCCCGAACAGCACAATGAGGCCGATGTTGAATCGTTGACGCGGTCGCAGCGGGTCGAGGGTGATGCCGCTGCTGGGAAGGGCGACGGCATCGGCGGGCGTTCCGGCGACGAACTCGCCGATCTCCTCCCATGAGTCGAAGCGGTTCTCCTCCCGGATGAACCCGGGGACACGGGTCAGGACGAAACTTGCACCGAGTCCGAAGAACATGAGCACCACCACCACGTAGGCCGCACCGTCGAGCGTGCCCGCCATCTCCCACACTTCGGCGTTGATGAACAAGAACGTGGTGAACAGCAACAGCAGTGGCAGTGCGCGCACCACGAGCGGCCCGAGCCCCGTGAGTTGGCCACCCGAGCGGCGGATGCCCCATCGCAGGAGTGCGCCGATCCCGTACGACGACCACACGTAGATCAGTGCCAGCAGGAACACGCCGAGCACGAACGTCTCGGCAGCATCACGGAACTGGCCGAATGCAAGGTTGGGGAGCATTGGTCCGATGAGGAAGAGCGCCAGCTCGGGTGGACCGATCTGGGTCGGTCTGGCGAAGGCCGGACGATGTCGGAGGCGGTTTGAGATCACCCAGGTGGCCACGAGCATTGCGACGACTGCTGCGGCCGCCGCAAGGTTTTCGGCGAGGGTCCAGTTCTGCAGGTCGAGCGCGTTGAACCCGAGGAGCACGTAGGCGACGAGCAGCAGTGGTAACGCTCGGGTCCAGGCGTCGAGCAGCACGCTGTCGGTATGGGGATCAACGAGATGCGGCACCCCTCGTTCGATCAGCCATTGCTCGACTTCGACCACCCGATCGTCGCTGCCGATGGGGTCGGTCGGCGCGGACCCGTTCGTGTCGTGGGCAGTCACGTGCCAGAAGGTACCCGTCCACATTGAACGGTTCGTCAATCCTCGTGGAACTCGTGTCTCCGATCAGATAGCAATGGGGATCTATGGCTCGCATTCTGGTCACCGAAGAGATCGCCGACGGAGGCCTCGAACGTCTTCGGTCACTCGGCCACGACGTCGACGTGCAGCTCGGGCTGTCAGCAGAGCAACTGCTCACCGTGGTGCCGGGAGCGCACGCGCTGATCATCCGCTCGGCAACCGATGTCACCGATGCGGTGCTGGCAGCCGGATCCGACCTGATGGTGGTCGGTCGCGCCGGGATCGGCCTCGACAACGTCGACGTCGACTCCGCGACCACACGGGGCGTGATGGTGGTGAATGCGCCACAGAGCAACATCGTCTCGGCCGCCGAGCACACGATGGCCCTGTTGATGGCGAGTGCCCGCAACGTGCCGCAGGCCCATGCTGCATTGGTCGCCGGTCGGTGGGAGCGCAGCCGGTGGGAGGGCGTCGAACTCGCCGACAAGACGCTCGGCATCGTCGGCCTCGGTCGGATCGGCAAGCTCGTTGCCGACCGTGCCAAGGCGTTCGGCATGCGGCTGGTGGCCTACGACCCGTTCGTGTCCGACGACCGTGCGAAGAAGCTGGGTGTGGAGCTGCTCGGCCTCGACCAGGTGGTGGCCGAGTCCGACTTCATCACCGTCCACCTCCCGAAGACGCCCGAGACGATCGGAATCATCAACCGTGACCTTCTGCTGAAGGCAAAGCCGAGCCTGCGTGTGATCAATGTTGCCCGCGGCGGCATCGTCGACGAGGCCGACCTCGCCGAGTGTCTCCGTGACGGTGTGATTGCCGGTGCGGCGCTCGACGTGTTCTCGACCGAACCGATGACCGCATCGCCGCTCTTCGAGATCGACTCGGTGATCGTCACCCCGCACCTCGGTGCCAGTACCCGCGAGGCGCAGGACAAGGCCGGCGACACGATTGCATCGATGGTCGAACTCGCGCTCGCCGGAGAGTTCGTTCCGTTCGCCGTGAACGTCAACGCGGCGGAAGCCAACGAGACCATCCGGCCGTTCCTCCCGCTCGCCGAGCGACTCGGTGGTCTGTTCGTCTCACTCGTCGGCGCCGTGCCGGCCGAACTGGAGATCTGCACCGAGGGCGAGATCGCCGGGTACGACACCCGCATCATCGAGCTCGCCGTGCTGAAGGGGTTCTTCGGGGCGATCTCCGATGAGGCTGTCACCTACGTGAACGCGCCGCAGCTCGCGAAGCAGCACGGTGTCGAGGTGCGCGATGTCTGCTCGGCGACATCGGCGGACTTCGTGAACCTGCTGACCCTGCGCGGTGGTGGACACTCGATCAGCGGCACCCTGTCGGGCCCGAAGAGCGAGCAGCGCATCGTCAACATCGACAACACGCCGTTCGACGTTCCGCCTGTCGGCAACATGGTCGTGATCCAGAACGACGACCGCCCCGGCGTCATCGGCACGGTGGGCACGCTGCTCGGCAACGCCGGCGTGAACATCTCCGACATGGACGTGAGCCGGGTCAACGGCTCCGACACCGCCGTCATGCTCATCGCCCCGAGCGAGCCGGTCCCCGCCGACGTCCTCGATCAACTTCGCGCCGCCCCCGGCATCCTCCAGGTCACCAGCCTCACCGCCTGACCCCCTCCCCCCAATCCCCCTTTTCATCCGAAATTCGGAGCGATCATTGCGCTGGGCGCAATCCTGGCTCCGAAATTTGGTGTGATCGAGTGAAATGGATACGTGCTACCTGGCGGGCCCCTGCCATGGGATCGTCGCGGAACGACTCGTCGAACCTCACGATGTGCCACCCCTGTTCGCTGCATGCTCGATCGCGAGCCTGGTCCTGTT
>DASQFE010000509.1:0-11663 GCA_035633295.1 Ilumatobacteraceae bacterium
GGCGATCACCTACCTCGACCACGCTGCGTCCACCCCGATGCGGGCGGAGGCGATCGAGGCGATGATGCCCTATCTCGCCACCGTCTACGCCAACCCGTCGGGTTCGCATCGCTTCGCCCGGCGGGCTCGTCAGGCCATCGACGAGTCACGCGACATCATGGCCGCAACGGTCGGCTGCCGACCGAACGAGGTCGTGTTCACCGGGTGCGGCACCGAGAGCGACAACACCGCGATTGCAGGTGCCGTGTCGCGCCGCGGCGGTATCGCGGTCTGCCCGGCGGTGGAGCATCACGCGGTCCTCCACGTGGTCGAGCATCTCGGGGGTCGTGTCGTCGGCGTCGATGCTTCCGGCAGTGTCGATCTCGACGAACTCGCGGCGGTGCTCGACGAAGAGGCCGACGTCGCCGTCGTCAGCGTGATGGCGGTCAACAACGAGGTCGGCACGATCACCGACATCGCCGAGGTGTCGAAGCTCGTGCGCCGAATGGCGCCCGGCGCACTGATGCACACCGACGCCGTGCAGGCCGCCTGTTGGCTCGACCTGCGAGAGGTGACGCCGCACATCGACCTGCTGTCGCTGAGCGCCCACAAGTTCGGTGGCCCGAAGGGCGTTGGCGTGCTGATTGAACGCGGCGGGCCGCGCATCGACCCGTTGATCATCGGCGGTGGGCAGGAACGAGAGCGACGCAGCGGCACACAGAACACGGCCGGCATCGTCGCTGCCGCCGTCGCTCTGCGACTCGCCGACGCCGAGCGTGACACCGAAAACATCCGGCTCACCGACCTCCGCGACCGGCTCGTGAAGGGGCTCCAGAGCCGGATCGATGGTGTCATCGAAACGGTGCCACCAGCACGCAAGGTCGCTGGGTCCGCGCACGTGTGCATCGCCGGCGTCGAGTCAGAGGCGTTGCTCTACCTGCTCGACGAGGCCAACGTCTGCGCGTCGGCAGCATCAGCCTGTGCGAGCGGTGCCATGGAGCCATCGCACGTGCTTGCGGCGATGGGTGTGGATCGTGCCACCGCCCTCGGTTCGTTGCGTCTGACCCTCGGCCACACCACCACCGAGGCCGACATCGATCGGGCCATCGAGGTACTCGTGCCCGCAGTCGATCGGCTGCGACGATGAAGGTCATGTGCGCCATGAGCGGCGGCGTCGACTCATCGGTCGCTGCGCTGCTCCTCCAGCAGGCCGGCCACGAGGTGGTCGGTGTGACGATGAAGCTGTGGGGTGGCGAAAGTGATACCGGCTGCTGTTCGGTGTCAGATGTCGACGATGCCCGCCGTGTGGCCCAGCAGCTCGGCATCGACCATCTCGTCTTCAACTTCGGCGACGACTTCAACGAGCACGTCGTGACGCCGTACATCGAGGCACACACCCAGGGCATCACACCGAACCCGTGTATCGAATGCAACCGCTCGGTGAAGTTCGCCCGCCTCGCCGAGCGCGCCGACCTGCTCGGGTTCGATGCTGTGGCCACCGGCCATCACGCCAACATCGGGCGCACAAACGACGGGCGCTACACCCTCGAGCGCGGCGCCGATCCCGCCAAGGACCAGAGCTATGTAGTGCACATGCTCGACCAGGCGCAGCTTGCCCGCACGATGTTTCCCGTCGGTGGTCTCCAGAAGGCCGAGGTTCGTGCGCTCGCTTCGTCGATCGATCTTCGCACGGCCGACAAGCCCGACAGCCAGGATGTCTGCTTCATCATGTCGACGGGCGGACGCACGGCCTTCCTGGGCGACCGCATCCCGTTTCGGCCCGGCACGGTTGTCGACACGTCGGGTGTGGGGGTTGGGATGGTCGAGTCGATCGAACTCGTCACGATTGGCCAACGCAAGGGCCTCGGGCTGCCGGGCGGTGGACCGAAGCGCTACGTCGTCGACGTCGACACCGCAACGGCCACCGTGACCGTGGGTGACGACGCCGACCTGCTCCGCGACGATCTCGTCGTCGATGGCGTGACCTGGGTCGATCAGCCAGTAGAAGGTCAGGTGCTGGTCCAGTGCAGCGCCCACGGCGAGCCACGCTCAGCCTCGATCGCCGCCGACCCGTTCGCAGACGACGGCGCCATCACGGTGGCGTGGGCCGAGCCGCAACGCCGCATTGCCCCCGGCCAGAGCGTCGTGTTCTACGACGCCGCCCGTGTGCTCGGTGGGGGCATCTGCCGCTGACCCGACCGGTCAGCTCCGCCAACCCGAGGTGGCGATTCGAGGTGCGGGTCGTCAGGTGACGGGGAGGCCGCGGCGCTTGGCGGCGCGGAGAACGGCGCCTGGACGGCTCGGTGCGGACAGGTAGGACGTGAGGTGGATGGCGCGTCCGTTGGGCTCGGCCGGCGTGAATGCGAAAACCGCCGTGACCGATTCGATGGTCGTCACCTCGATTGCGTAGCCGCTCGCCGGCCCCGTCAGATCGGCGGCCTCGGTATTCGCAGCCGCCAACCCGATATGGGCAACCTGGTTCGCACGGAGCGGGAACGTGTCAGCCAGCACCACAGGATCACGCAACACGATCCCGGCGGGGACGAGAACGAACCATCGCTGCGACAGGCGATGCCATCGCGGCCCGAGGAACACCCCGCCACCGACAGCGATTGCCGTCAGCACGGCGCCCACGATCCACTGTCCGGCCGCGAGCAGCAGCGGTCCGGCAACCAGCGCGGGGGCCCAGATGAGCCAGCTCACCACCGCGGCGCTGCCGGCGGCCACGGGCATGCGCAGTGGGAATCGCTCCTCGTCGCCGTACGCCGATGCCTGGACGAACTGGCGCCCGAACTCGGCTGCCATCACCGCACCGAGGGTGATGATCGCCGGAGTTCCCAGGCTGAGAAGATCGACGGCCGGAGCCCCGCCGATCGCAGCAGCGATGGTGGAGATCATGGCGATCGGCACTGCCACCCGAACAACCGTCAGTGATGTGACCGACGCGATCGCCAGTGCGAGCGCGGTGAGACCCCACAGCAACCAAGCGCCGATCGCGGTTGTCCAGACCACCGCGGCACTGCGCCCGTCGACTGCCGCCTGCACCGCAGACCCGCCGATGACGGCCACGATGATCCACCCGACTCGAGCGACCCACGGCATCGCCCGGGCGGCCTTCGTCATGGTCGAGTCGTCGGCCGCAAGGTCGGAGTGTTGATCGGGTGTCGGCGGCATCCCCACATGTTGCCGCGTAACTCAGATGAACACGACGTGAACACCTGGACTTGCCGTGTCGGCAATTCGGTTTGATGGCCCATTACATGGAACGATGACGGATCCCGCAAATCCACATGCCGGGATGACAGAGTTGTTCCAGCGACCGTGGGGGAGGTGACGACATGACCAGCGTCCAACCAACGACTCCCGTTCGTGGCGTCACGTCGTCGCCGTTCGCCGACGGTGCCCTCGTCGGGTGCGGCAGCCTCCCGCATCGAGATCCCGCGGCCGCTGCGGCGTTCGGGATCGGCGAGTTCGACATCGCCACGATCCCGTCACTCCCGCGCCGCTCGGTCGTCGAAACGATGCTCGGTCAGGCAACGGTGGGGCTTGTCGGCCTCGGCATCGACGCATCGGGACTCGTTGCCATCGACGACCGTAACGCCCCCGGTGTGGCTTCGAGCGACGTTGCCACCGGTGCGTTGCTCGACACCGACGGCTTTTCCGGGTTCCGAGCGTTCCTCGACCTGGCGGGAAAGATCCGACTCGACGGTGCCGCCGTGAAGTGGCAGTTCGTCGGTCCGGTGACGCTCGGTGTTGCCTTGGAGCGCGCCGGGCTCGATCGCCGGTCGGCATTCGATCTCGCATCCGCAAGTGTCCGCTCGTCATTGATCGAGCTGTCCCGCGCTGTCACGGCAGTGCTGCCCAACTCGCCGCAGATGGTCGTACTCGACGAACCGTGGCTGGGTGAACTGATGTCGCCGGGATTCCCGATCCCTCCCGACGAGGCGGTCGACCGCATGTCGAGCGCAATGGCAGCGCTTCCGGCCGCCACGCTCACCGGGATCCACTGCTGCGCGCCGTGCGACGTTGCGACGCTGCTGGCGTCTGGCCCTGGCGTCATCTCGGTGCCGGTTTCACCTGATCTACTCGACTGGTCGGGATATCTCAACCGGTTCATCGACGACGGCGGCATCGTTGCGTGGGGCGTGGTGCCGACCGACGGTCCGATCCGTTCGCAATCCGACCAGCCGTGGCGTGAACTCAGCGACCTGTGGTGCGGTCTCGTGCAACGGGGATGCGATCCGGTGCAGCTGCGCCGACGGAGCCTTGTCACGCCGCAGTGCGGACTCGCGTCGCACTCGGTCTCGGTGGCACGCGGGATCGCCAGGCTCACCGGCGAAGTCGGCAAACGCGTCAAGGATCAGTCGTCGGCGACTCGTTTCGCACTCGGCGCCTGACGTTGGACGATGAGTGCGAACGACTCGTCGAGCGAGAGCGATCCGGCGGCGAGGGTCGATGCGCTGAGGGCGGAGATCGCCCACCACAACGAGCGCTATCACACGCTCGACGATCCCGAGATCAGCGACGCCGACTACGACGCGCTCGTTCGCGAATTGCGCCGGATCGAGACGGAGCATCCGGAATTGTCCGACAGCACGTCGCCGACCCATCAGATCGGTGGAGCGATCAGCGCAACCTTCTCGTCCGTCACCCACCGGGTGCCCATGATGAGCCTCGACAATGCGATGGACGCGGACGAACTGAGTGCGTGGGCCGATCGGGTCGTCAAGGGGCTCGACGGTGATGCACCGACATTCGTGTGCGAATTGAAGTTCGACGGCCTTGCGATCAGCCTGCGCTACGAAGGTGGCCGGTTCGTCCAGGCAGCGACGCGCGGCGATGGTCGAGTTGGCGAGGATGTGACCGCCAACGTGGCGACGATCGCTGACGTTCCCACCCGACTCGTCGCCGGTGACGGCATCGACGTCGTGCCATCAGTGTTCGAGATCCGCGGTGAGGTCTACATGACCCGTTCGAGCTTCGAGCAGCTCAACGAGCGGGCGATGGCCGCCGGCGACAAGGCGTTCGTCAACCCGAGGAACTCAGCGGCAGGAAGCCTCCGCCAGAAGGATCCCGCCGTGACGGCGAGCCGCAACCTTTCGTTCTGGGGCTACCAGCTCGGCGAAGTGGTCGCAGGTCCCGACTTCACGAGCCATGTCGCTGCCCTCGAGTTCGCTGCTGCGCTGGGATTTCCCGTCAACGATCATCTGCGGTCGTTCACGACGATCCACGAGGTGGCCGCCCACTGCGCGTACTGGCAGGAGCATCGCCACGCCCTCGACTACGAGATCGACGGGGTGGTCGTGAAGGTCGACGATGCCACCCAACGAGATCGACTCGGTGTCACGTCGCGTGCGCCGCGCTGGGCGATCGCGTTCAAGTTCCCCCCGGAGGAACGCACGACGACCCTGCTCGACATCATGGTGTCGGTAGGGCGCACCGGTCGCGCGACACCGTTCGCGGTGCTCGAGCCGGTGTTCGTCGGCGGGTCGACCGTGGGGATGGCCACGCTGCACAACCAGGATCAGGTGGCACTCAAGGACGTACGGCCCGGCGACACGGTGGTGGTGCGCAAGGCCGGTGATGTGATCCCCGAGGTCGTCGGGCCCGTGCTGTCGCTGCGTCCTGCTGACAGCGAGCCGTGGGTGTTCCCGACGCACTGCCCGCGGTGTGGCAGCCCGTTGGTGCGCCCGGAAGAAGAGGCCGACACCCGATGCGTCGCTCCCGACTGTCCTGCGCAGCGCGATCAGAAGATTGCCTACTTCGCGTCGCGTGGAGGCATGGACATCGAGGGCCTCGGCGAGCAGATGGTCGAGAAGCTCACCGCCGCCGATCTGGTCCACGATCCCGCCGATCTCTACGGACTCACCGTCGAGCAGTTGGTGTCGCTCGACCGCGTCGGGCCGACGAGCGCACAGAATCTCGTCGACGAGATCGCAACGTCGAAGAAGCGGCCGCTCCCGAAACTGTTGACGGCGCTCGGCGTTCGCCATCTCGGCCCAGCTGCGTCGCTCGCGCTCGCGAACGCCTTCCACACGCTCGATGCGATCATGTCGAAATCGCAGGAGGAACTCGCTGCCGTCGAGGGTGTTGGCGACGTCATCGCCAACACGATCGTGTCGTGGTTCGCTCAAGACGTGAATCGGGCCTACATCGACCGCCTCCGAAGCGCCGGTGTCAGCTTCGGCGATCCCGGCGCGGCCACGGCCGCCGCGGCGGCGCGTGCAGCAACTCCCCAGACTCTGCACGGCAAGACCGTCGTGGTCACCGGGGCGCTCGCCGGCTACAACCGCGAAGCGGCCGAGGAGGCGATTACGTCTCGCGGTGGCAAGAGCCCCGGCAGCGTGAGCAAGAAAACACTCGCTCTGGTGGTCGGCGATTCGCCCGGCGCGAGCAAGTTGGCCAAGGCCGAATCGCTCGGCGTGCCGATCGTCGACGAGGCGGGCTTCGAGCACCTCCTCGCAACGGGCGAACTACCGTGACCGTTCAGATGACCTCGAACTTCCAGGTGTAGGTACTGGCCTGGTCGGGGCCCTCTTCGATCGTCCAGAAGTAGACGGTGACCTCGTGTGTGCCCTCCGTGAAGGTTTCGATGGGGGCGCCCTCGACGGGTTGAAACGAAATGACCGCGTTTCCCGGGTCGAACACGGCGGTGGTGGGCGCGTCGACCTGCTGTCCTGGCTGGGCCTGCACATTGGGGTCGACTTCTGACTGGCCGATCACGGTGGTGGGGAGTTCGATGCCGTCGACCACGAGTCGGGCCTCGTACCCCGCAACGAGATTGACGATGATCTGGTCCTGGCGGAGTACCTGTACTGCATTCTCCACGGGCTGTACCGACTCGATCGCCTCGGGCCGATCGATGCCGTCGGTTCCGGTGATCGCCGACGTCAAACCGAAGATGATCAGCGCCACTCCGCAGGCGATGACCAGGCTGGCGATGAAGAGTCCCCGATCGAATCGACGCTTCCGGTGCAGCTCGGTGTCGGGTGGCTCGGTGTCGGGCACGTCGAGGTCGTCGACGACGGCGTCGGTCTGATCACTCACCCCACCATGATGCCTGCCGCCAGCGCCAGATGCGCAGGCGGTAGCGTTTCGACGCTGTGAACGACGACATGCCGGAACCCGACGAGATGCCGGAACCAACGGAGATGGGAAGTGACCGTCTCGTCGGCCGGGTAGTCGTTGATCGATACCGCATCGAGAATGTGGTGTCGTCGGGTGCGAATACGGTCATCACCGAAGCCATCGACGTGACCAACGATGTGCCGGTCACGCTGAAGATCGTCAGGCCGGAACGGGCGATCCATGCGGCGTTCCGTGATGATTTCCAACGTCAGGTCGAGGTCGCCATGGCACTGTCGCATCCCAACATCGCCCGGGTGCTGGACTGGGGCGAGGTCGAGCTGTACGGGGAGACCACGGTGTTCTGGGTGGTCGAGTACCTCGGCGGAGGCAGCCTGCGCGATCTGTTCGATCGGGGTCGTCTCCTCGAGCCGTCACAGGCGCTCGTGGTGGGGCTCGAAGCCTGCCGGGCGCTTGACGCTGCACACTCCAGCGGAGTCATCCACACTGAACTGACGCCGTCGAAGCTGGTGTTCGGCGACGACGCCCGTCTCCGGATCGTCGACTTTGCGATGGCCGAACTGCTCGGCGCCGAATCATGGGAAGAGCCCGCCACGCTCGCCACGCACGTCGCCTGCTACGCGTCGCCCGAACAGGCGCTGCGTCTCGAGGTCGACGACAAGACCGACGTGTACGCATTGTCGTTGTGCCTCATCGAGGCGATCACGGGCAAGGTGCCCTTCGCCGGCGACTCGACGGTGTCGACGCTGTCGGCTCGCGTCGGCAAGCTCATGCCGGTCACCGCCGACATGGGTTCGCTCGCGGCGGTGCTGGAACGTGCCGGGCGTCCGGAAGGCGAAGACCGCTGGACGGCCGCCGAGTTCGCAACTGCCCTCGTGCAAGCCGCCGAGACGCTCCCGCGACCTGAGCCGATCCCGATCATGGCGTCGAGCCTGTTCGGCGCATCGATGCTCCAGCGCCAGGCCGAGCGTGATGCCGAGACGGTTGACGCAGAGCCTGCCGCCCCGCTCATCCTGCTGACCGACATTGCCGACCAATCCGCCGACGACATGTCCGCCGGCGTTGTGCCGGCAGCCCCGACCGAACAGCTTTCGGCTACGGCGGTTGTCGAGGCCGCCATCGCCACCACGCCGCCGACCACGGTGATGGACGCAGTCGACCCGACGATGCCCGGAACCATTTACGACGACGAGCGTCAATCGCGCCCCTGGGGCCGGTACATCGGCATCGGGCTGCTCGTGGTTGCGGGCATCGTTGCGCTGGGCATCGTCCTGTTCCTGCTTCTTCGTACCAAGTCCTATGAGGTGCCCGATCTGGTCGGGGTTGACCAGGCCGTCGCGCTCAACGAGGTGTCCGGCAACGACTGGGTCATCGAGACGAACCGCGAACGCAGCGACGAAATACCTGAGGTCGACCACGTGGTGCGAACGACCCCGGCCGCCGGTGAGATGCTCGACGAGGGCGCCACGTTCGTGATCTACGTGAGTGACGGGCCCGAACTCCGCACGATCCCCGAGCTCGCGGGCATGGCCCTCGCCGATGCGCAGACTGCGCTCACCGATCTGCGGCTCGTCATCGTCGAAGCAACGCCCGAGTTCTCCGAGGATGTCCCCGCCGGTTCGATCATCAGGTGGCAGGTGAAGGAGAACCCGTCGCTGGTCGCCGGTGCGCAGGTGCTCCCCGACACCATCATCGAGGTGACCGTGTCGCTCGGCCCGGCACCGCGCCCCGCACCCGACCTGACGAACCTCACGCTCGATGAGGCGACTGCTGCCGTTGGCGCAGTCCAATTGGTCACTGCTCGTGGCGACGACGAGTTCAGCGACACGATCGAGGTGGGTCGCGTCGTCACGCAGGACCCGCCACCGACCACGCCGGTCGAACGGGGTGGCACGGTGACGGTGCGGATCTCCAAGGGCCCCGACCTCGTGGCGTTCCCCGACCTGGCCGGCCAGCTGTACCCGCAGGCGCAAGAGACACTCGCCGCCGCCGGGTACACGGTGAACAGCTTGCTGGGCACCACCGAAGGCACCTTCGTGTCGGCTTCGATCGACGGCACCGAAGTTCAAGCCGGAGCCACGTTCCCCCGCGGCACCGGCGTCGACCTCATTTTCCTCTGAGTTCGGCAGGTCGGTCGAGGCCGACGTCACCGCGCCAGGGGAATCGACTCGGCTGCATGCCGATCGCTACGGTTCCGTGACTGTGCTCGGCACCCCGCCGGTACGAGGTCGACAAGGAGCCAACCATGACGTCGCTCGAAGGACGCGTTGCGATCATCACTGGGGCGGGTCGGGGCATCGGTCGCGAGCACGCACTGTTCTTCGCGAACGAGGGTGCGAAGGTCGTCGTCAACGACCTCGGTGGCGCGAACGATGGTGAGGGAACCGACCAGACGCCGGCTGAAGAGGTCGCCGCAGAGATCCGGGCGCTCGGCGGCGAAGCGATCGCCAACGCCGACAACGTCGCCGACTGGGAAGGCGCTCAACACCTCGTCAACGCCGCCATTGCTGAGTTCGGCGATCTCGACATCGTCGTCAACAACGCTGGCATCCTTCGCGATCGTGTGATCGTCAACATGACCGAAGCCGAGTGGGATGCCGTCATCGCTGTCCATCTCAAGGGCCACTTCGCGCCGACGCGCTGGGCGGCGGCGTACTGGCGCGAGGAGTTCAAGGCCGGCCGGGGCAAGCGTCGCAACCTCGTGCATACGTCGAGTACGTCGGGGTTGTTCTCGAACCCCGGCCAGGCGAACTACGGCGCTGCCAAGTCGGGTATTGCCACATTCAGCCAGATTGCCGCGAAGGAACTGTCGCGCTACGACGTGGTCAGCAACTGCATCGCGCCCGGAGCCCGCACGCGCCTGACGCTTGCCACGCCCGGACTCGAGGAGATCATGACGCCGCGTGACGGCGCCTTCGACGAGTGGGATCCGGCCAACATCTCGCCACTCGTGGCGTATCTCAGCACGGCGGGCTGCCAGTTCACGGGCGAGACGTTCTTCGCCCAGGGTGGCGTGGTCAAGCGCGTGAAGTCGTGGGAGATGGCCGAGACGGTCGAACAGCAGGCGAAGTGGACGGTCACCGACCTCGCCGACGCGCTCGCCCCGCTCGTCGAGCCGACCTGAGCCGGCGCTCGCCGTCAGGGCTGCTGGCGGTCAGGGGGCGGTGATGGCCTTGATCTCGTCGGCGATGGTGTCGGTGAATTCGTTCGACGGAATGGCGGTCTGCATCGCCATCATCTTCATCATGTCGCCCTGCACCTTGATCTTGCCCGACATGAACGCCTGCATGACGATCGCCTGATCCTGGTCGACGAACATCGACTTGGCGGTGGCCCAGTCGGTGGTCACCGTCGCATCAGCGTCGGGGAGTTCGCCGAGTTCCATCACGAGATGTCCCGACGAGGTGTCGAGGTAGCTCTTCACCTCGCCGTCGCCGAACGGCACGTCGATGATCACCTGGTTGATCTTGATCACCGTGGTGACCGCAGGAACCTGGTCGGCGTACTTCTCGCGGATGCCGTGTGCGGCTTCCATCCACTCTTCTGACAGGAACGGGTGCGTCATAGGTAGCCGACTGTAGTCAGGCGTGCGTCATCCGGCCCGACCCGGCGGTTGCGCCCACGCCGACTCGTCTGGCTTGCGCAATCGGTACCCCATCCCGCGGACCGTTTCGATCGATCCGCGAGGAAGTTTTCGTCGCAGGTAGCCCACGTACACGTCGACGACATTGGATCCCGAATCGAAGTCGTAACCCCAGACCCGTGACAACAGCTGCTCGCGCGACATGACCTGACCCTGGTGAGCGAAGAAGCAGTCGGCCAGCGTGAACTCTCGTGCTGACAACTCCAGCCGAGCCCCGTCGACGATGAGCATCCGTGCGGAGCGGTCCAGCAAGACGCCGTTGCCGGGGATGATGTCAGGCTCTGACCCGCGATGCGCCTCCGACAGCCGAAGGCTCACCCGAGCAAGCAGCTCCTCGAACCGGAATGGCTTGGTGACGTAGTCATTGGCGCCACCCTCGAATCCTGCAAGCGTCGAATCGAGACTGTCACTTGCCGTGAGGATCACCACGGGCAGTCGGTCACCGCGGGCTCGGATCTGGCGGAGTGCGGAGAGCCCGTCGAGCGACGGCAGGCCCAGATCGAGCAACATGAGGTCGAAGGTGTCGTCGCGCGCGATGGCAGCAGCTTGGCGACCATCGGCGACGACCATCGTCGAGTGTCCGGCCGCGCCGAGCCCTCGTTCGAGAAAGGAAGCGATTGCATCGTGGTCTTCGGCAATCAAGATCCTGGCCATGCGGGCTCCTTCGTTCGTGCGGGCGGTGGCAACGATGGGATGGTCATCTGCTCGTCATCGGTGAACTCCGCGGTGGGCTGCAAAGGGACCGGACCCACCGGGATCGTGATCGTGAACGTGGCACCCGAACCCAGAACGCTGGCGACGTCAACGCTTCCTCCGTGGGCCTCGGCAATCGCCTTGACGATGGCGAGGCCCAATCCAGCGGACCCGCCCGTGCGATCTGTGGTTGCCCGGGCGAACCGTTGGAAGATCTGTTCATGGTCGACCGAGTCGATGCCCTCGCCCGTATCTCGAACCC
>DASQFE010000510.1:0-3901 GCA_035633295.1 Ilumatobacteraceae bacterium
TTCGTTCGCGGCGCGTACCGCGGAGCTTGCCGGAGTCGCGCCCGACGAAGCGGTGCTCGCCGACTTCCGTGCGGCGATGGACGACGATCTCGACACACCGAAGGCGACCGCCCTGCTGTTCGACACGGTTCGGCGATCCAATGCCGCCCTCGACTCGGGATCGACAGACGCGGCACCGCTTGCTGCGGCGGCTCACGTGATCGCCAGGACGTTCGGACTCGATCTGGCCACCGCGTCGGAAGTCGACAGTGATGCGCGTGCGCTCGCGCAGTCGCTCGATGATGCGCGTGCGGCGAAGGACTTCGCCACGGCTGACGAACTGCGGGCCCAATTGCAAGCCGACGGATGGACCGTCGAGACCACCCGCGACGGCACGTCGTTGCGGCGGTGACCACGGTCGTCGACTCCCCGGGGGCCGCAAGAAGTCTCGTCGATGAGGGCGTCGATGACGCGGTCCACGTCCGGACGCCGGACCCGAGCGTTCCGTCGTTCCCGTCGATGGGGTATCAGCCGTCGCTCGACGGGTTGCGCGCCCTGTCGGTTGGCGTGGTGCTGCTCTACCACGCTGGGTTCTCGTGGATGCACGGCGGATTCTTCGGCGTCGAGGTGTTCTTCGTCGTCTCGGGATTCCTGATCACCTCGCTCCTGATCGACGAGCACGACCGCAACGACCGCATCGCGTTCGGCAAGTTCTGGAACCGGCGAGCGCGCCGCCTGTTCCCGGCGCTCTACGCAGTGTTGCTGTTCGTCGGCGTCTGGGCGGCGCTCGCAGGGACGGCCGAACAGCAGTCGCAGCTTCGCCGCGACACGGTGTGGTCGATCTTCTATGTGAACAACTGGGGGCAGATTCTCGGCGATGTTCCGTACTTCGCCGGTGAGGCGCCATTGCTCAGGCACCTGTGGAGCCTCGCCGTCGAAGAACAGTGGTACCTGATCTGGCCGTTGCTGTTTGTTGCGTTGATGCGGTTGCGTCTTTCACGGCGCGTCGTCGGTGGCATCGTCGTCGGTGCGGCGTTCGCCGTGTTCGTCTACATGTTCTGGATGCAGACGCGTGCGCCGACGCCACTTGGTGGGCCCCCGGCGATCCTCGACGGGGCCGATCGCACCAACTACCTGTACCTCTCCACGATCACACGATCCGGCGGCCTCCTGCTCGGCGCGGGCGCTGCGTTCGTCTGGCGACCCTGGCGTTGGAAGCACGCAGTCGACGCGCCTGCGGGCCGACTGCTCGACCCGCTCGGAGCAGCGGCGGTCGCGGCGATCGGTTGTGCGGCCGCTGTCGCGTCGATCACGGCGGGCTACGTCTACCAGTGGTTGTTGCCGCTCGTTTCGATCCTCTCGCTCGTGGCCGTGATGGTCGCCGTCCATCCGTCGTCGGTCGGTTTCCGACGGATGATGAGCTGGACCCCGCTCGTCGAGGTCGGCAAGCGCAGCTATGGCCTGTACCTGTGGAGCTGGCCGATCTTCGTGATCGTCGGCGCCACCACGGGTTCGGTGTCGGCGTTTCTGTGGGCGATGTTCCTGACGGTCATCGTCGCCGAGGCGTCGTACCGATATCTCGAGACCCCGGTTCGCAAGGGGATCGTCGGCCGGTGGTGGAGCGACCGGGCGTCGATCACCTATTGGCCGATCGCCGGCGGTGCGTTGCTCGTCGGCGCGCTGGTGCTGTTCTATGTGAACGTCGACGCCTTCAACCGGTTCGAAGGCGGCGACGAGGCGGTGTTCGAACTCGACGGGGCGGTCGCACCGGACTCGCCAGCGGGTGCTGCTGTCGATGTCGTCGAACCCGTTGACGTCACGGATGGATCTGTCGCTGCCGTGACCACGGTGGCCACGACTCCAATCGTGCCCGCAACATCGGCACGTCTGGCGATCGTTGGTGACTCGCAGGCCAACGCACTGGCGATCAATCTGCCCGATGGGATCGAGACGGCCTTCCCGAACGTCGTCAACGGCAGCGTCGACGGGTGCAGCGTGTACGACTCGGGCTCGGTCAGGAGCTCGGTGCGTTTCGGCAACAACTTCTCCATTTGCCAGGGATGGCAGGACGAGTGGGCGCAAGCAGCTGCCGGCACCGACGTTGCGCTTGTCGTTGTTGGCGCGTGGGACGTCTTCGACGTCGTCGACGGCGACACCACCTACGGTTTCGCGACCCCGGCCGGCGATGCGCTGTTCGTGACCAACCTCGAGTCCGGCATCGATGCGATGCTTGCCGAAGGGGCCAACGTCGGTCTGCTCGAAGTGGCATGCATGCGACCGCAGGACGTCGAGGGCGCCGGAGTCCCTGCGCTTCCCGAGCGCGGTGACGATGCTCGCGTGGCCCACGTGAACGACCTGCTGCGCGAAACGGCGGCGTCGTATCAGGCCGCCGGCGAGGCTCGGGTGCAGTTCGTCGAGGGTCCCACCGAGTGGTGCACCGACGAAACGATCGCCACCGATCTCGGCTATCGCTGGGATGGCGTCCACGTCTACAAGCCGGGCGCCAACCTGGTCTACACCACGGTTGCTCCCGACCTGCTCCGACTCGCCGCGGTCTGAGTGCCTCGCCGCCGGACGCTACGGATCCGGCCGTATCAGCGGTCGGACTCGGACAGCACGTCCGTGGCGAAGTCGGTCGCTGTTTGCGCCTGGGCACCAGTGGTCGGTTCGGTTGCATCGGTGCCGACGGTCTCGAATCGGAGAATGACGGACGTCCCGGAGTCGGGGGACGAGTCGATCTGGATCGAGCCGCCACACCGGTCGACGATCCGCCAGACGGTCGGGAGGCCGTACCCGCCGTGGGCACCGCTCTTGGTCGTGAAGTCGGCCTCGAAGGCGTGCTCGATCGCTTGCTTGGTGAAGCCGGCGCCATCGTCGGTGACGCTGATCGACGTCGTCGTGTTGAGTTCGCCACCCGCCGACCCGGACACCGACTGACGGGTCGACACCGTGATGTGACCGGCGCCTTCGATGGCGTCGATGGCGTTGGCGACGAGGTTCATCAACACCTGGCTGAGCCCGACGTGGTCGATGAAGACGAGCGACGGTTGAGCGGGCGCCTCGACTCGCAGCGTTATGCCGGGACGTACCATGCGGCGCAGGAACGGCTCGATCTGACGGATCGACTCGCCGAGGTCCGTGACGCGGGTCTCGTAATCGTGGCGCTGGCCGAGCCAGAGCAGGTCGTCGATGATCGCCAGCCCGCGCTCGGCCGCCGCACCGACGTCATCGACGCAGGACACGTCGTCCTCGAGGGCGCCGCCGGCGCCGACAGCGGCGCGTTCGTGGACCTCGTCGACGCAGCCACTGATGACCACGAACACGTTGCGCAGGTCGTGCGCCAGACCCGCGCTGGCGCGTCCGATCAGCTCGCGGCGCTGCGCGTCCTCGAGCTGGCGCTGGAGCACCTCACTCTCGACCTCCGTGCGACGTTCGAGCTCAGCGAAGGCCCCTTCGGCTTCACGCGCCGCGCGGGCCCGAGCCTGGGCCACCAGGTACACCAATACCAGTACGAGGGTGAGCAGCGGGAGCTCGGTGATCTCGTCCGACGGCGTGTCGAGGGACGTGATCGCCCAGGTGACGAGCGCGACGGTGATCGTCATCCACACGACCAACCGGATCACGAATTGGCGGAACGGCAGCATCAGCGCGGCGACCACCAGGAGGACGAAGATCATGTGGAACCACATGACGACCTCTTTGGTGGCGACGGCCAACACCAACGCACCGACCAGCCCGAGATCGAGGGGAAGGTTCGAGCTGTGGTCGGATACAAGCCACTCACCGGCGCTCCGCGACGCGCTCGCCAGCCGCCATCGCCCTTTTGGCTCGATGTTCGATCGAGTTGTCAACGCCATCCTGAAACCGCCGCCCTGGCTCGTCAATGAATGTGACAAAACATTAGAGCTTCGGCATGTGTCTT
>DASQFE010000511.1:0-5887 GCA_035633295.1 Ilumatobacteraceae bacterium
AGGTCTTCTCCCCGGCACTGGCGCGTGGTCTCGCCGACGCACTGCCGCTGTTCACCCCCGATGCGCTGGCCGCAGCGCTGCTGGCGGCCGAAGCTGCGGGTTGTGACGAGTTCATCGTCGTGCCGGCCTCCAGCGACCCGGCCATGCTCACTGCGCTGGCCGACGTGTGTCGCTGACCCACCAGTTCGAACATCGGAGTTCAGAGCCCAGGGACCCCCGAAGTCCTCGGTGGGTCGTGGCTGCGGAGCGTCCTGGAGCAACGCGGCCTCACTATAGGTTGCTATATGTTTGCTTGAAATAGCAACGTATGGTGATGAGGTGCGCCGTGATGCACCGTTGCTGCGGCCGCTGCTCGACAGCATTGTTGCCATCTCTGGTTCACCGACACTTCGGATCTGGGCGTGGGACGACATCCCACGCGCCCGCGGACGCGCCGAACCCACCCGAGCAACCCTGTGACACCCGTTGACTACGCTGGATCGCGCGAGCGCGATCCGAACCCGAAGCCCACCGCATCCCTGTTCAGACACCCGGGAAGCCGGCGCGCTCCGACCCGCCCAGCACCACCAAACCCGCCCGCGGACGCGTGGACGGCCGCAACCAACCGGACCACCCGTCACCACCATCGGACCAGCTCACTCAACGGTTTTGCGAGCTAGCGTCACGTCGTATGGCTGAAGCATTCATCGTCGATGCCGTCCGCGCGCCTGTCGGCAAGCGCGGCGGCTCGTTGTCCACCATCCACCCGGCCGACCTCGGCGCGCACAGCATCTCGGCGCTGATGGATCGAACCGGAGTCGATCCGGGAGCTGTCGACGACGTCATCTTCGGCAACGTCGACTCGGTGGGGCCGCAGGCGGGATGCATCGCCCGTACCTGCTGGCTGGCGGCCGGTCTGCCCGAGCATGTGCCGGGAACCACCATCGACCGCCAGTGCGGGTCGGCGCAGCAGTCGGTGCACTTCGCCGCGCAGGCCGTGATGAGCGGCACCATGGACCTGGTCGTGGCAGGCGGCGTGCAGAACATGAGCATGATCCCGATCTCGTCGGCGATGACCGCCGGGCAGGCGCTCGGGTTCGATGATCCGTTCACGGGATCAACGGGATGGACGACGCGCTACGGCAACGGCGAGGTCAGTCAGTTCGTCGGCGCCCAGATGATGGCCGACAAGTGGGACCTGTCGCGCGAGGAGATGGAGGACTTCGCCGTCGAGTCGCACCGGCGCGCCCTGCGGGCGAGAGCCGAAGGTCGATTCGATGCCGAGATCGCCCCGCTCAACGGCCTCACGTTCGACGAGGGCCCGCGTGAGCCGAACCTCGACAAGATCCGGTCACTGCAACCGCTCACTCCGGACGGCCGGTTGACCGCGGCATTGGCGAGCCAGATCTCCGACGGATCGGCGGCGCTGCTGATCGCCGGCGAGCAGGCGGTGAAGGACCACGGGCTCACCCCACGCGCCCGGATCCACCACATCAGTGTCCTGGCCGACGACCCGATCATGATGCTGTCGGCGCCGATCGCGGCAACTCGGCGGGCACTGGCCAAGACCGGGATGACCATCGACGACATCGACCTCGTCGAGATCAACGAGGCGTTCGCCCCGGTCGTGATGGCCTGGATGCGTGAGCTCGACGCCCCTCACTCGAAGGTCAACGTCAACGGGGGAGCGATCGCACTCGGCCATCCCCTCGGCGCGACGGGTGCCAGGTTGATGACCACCCTGCTGCACGAACTCGAGCGCACCGGCGGCCGATTCGGGCTGCAGACGATGTGTGAGGGTGGCGGCCAGGCCAATGTCACGATCATCGAGCGCCTGTAGGCGCGCCGGTCATTCGAACTTGGCGCCCCAGTCACGCAGGAAGTCGACGAAGCGCCCAGGGGCATCCGGTGCCAGTTCACCAGGCTCGTACCGAACCCAGTGCAGGGTGCCCGTGTACGCGAACGCGCCCTTGGTCTCGTAACGGCGCCAGTCGATGGGAGAGCTGCGGTCGATGCCGACATCGATCCCGCTGAACGGAGCGATCGGCCACATCATGGCGCAGGCCAGCGGCTCGCCGCGCTGCTCACCGTCGAGGCGCACCGTCACGTCCCATATGGTGCCGCCCGGAGCGCCGACGTCGACGGTCAGATGTTGCCGACCGGCGCTCGGCACACCGACATCACGCGTCGTGGTCGTGCCGTGGCCGTCGTTGTGCACGAAGACGAGACGGCCGTCGCGAACCTCGACCGCGTAGCCGCCGCCCTGGTCGCCGTGGGCGACGAGCACCCCTTCGTCGCCCGGCTCATTCGAGAACTCGATACCGATCGTGAAGGCGCGCTGCCAGGTGAGCGACCCGCACCGGATCCGCTCGAGCGTGGGGGTGCCCGGCCAGATGGTGACCGGCTCGGAGAACACTGCATCATCGGGCGGGCGTACAACCCAGCGCCAACCCGAACCCTCGTCCAACGGGTAGACGTTGTTGGCAACGGCGGCCTCGTGCCACCCACGCGACAGCTCGGCGACCCGCTCGGGTTGTTCGGCCGCGAGATCGCGTGTCTCGGTCGGGTCGGTGTCGAGGTGATAGAGCTCCCATTCGTGGTCGCCGAATGCAGTGCGCGGCCGGCGATTGGACACGACCTCCCACCCATCTCGATGGAATGCGCGGTGACCTTCGTTCTCGTAGTACTGCGCAGTGCGCACTTCGTCGTGGGTGCCGTCGCGCAGCACGGGGACGAGCGACGTGCCGTCCATCGTCCGCAACGCAGTGCCCCGGTACTCGCTCGGAGCGCGCAGCCCGGCAAGGTCGAGCACGGTCGGAAGGATGTCGATGCAGTGCCCGTAGTGGGCGCGGATCGCTCCGGGGTGCGCGGTGAGGCCGGCCGGCCAGCTGATGATGCACGGCACCCGGATGCCGCCGGCGTGCGTGTGGCGCTTGTACAGCCGGAACGGTGTGTTCCCGGCCATCGCCCAGCCCCGCGGATAGTGGCTCATCGTCTGCGGTGAGCCGATGAGGTCGAGTCGCTCTGCATCTCGGGTGACAGTGTCCGGTGCGCCCACGAGGTGAGCGAAGTAGTTCGTCGTGCCGGTGGCCTCGCCTTCGCGGCTGGCCCCATTGTCGGAGAGGTACACGACGATCGTGTTGTCCCACTGCCCCATTTCCTCGAGCGCGGCGCGCAGGCGCCCGAGGCTCTGGTCGATCTCGTCGACCATTGCGGCGTACACCGCCATGTACCGGGCAAAGACGAGTCGCTCGGTGTCGGACAGGTCATCCCAGGCATGTACGCCGTCGGCGTCGCTCGTGTCGCGGGGCGGGAGTTCGGTGCCCTCGGCCACGATGCCGAGTTCGATCTGGCGCTCGAGGCGTCGCTGGCGGATGATGTCCCAGCCGACGTCGTAGGTGTTCCGGTAGCGCGCGATGTCGTCGGTCTTGGCGAGCAGCGGCGCGTGGGCGGCCGGATGCGCGAAGTACAGAAAGAACGGTTGACCCGGCCGGCTGGCATGGCGCTCACGGATCATGGTGATCGCTCGATCCGTGAGATCGTCGGTGAGGAAGTAGCCCTCGGGGTACTGGTCGTTGGCCACCACATGGTTGTCCTCGACGAGCCGGTGGGGCTGGTGCAGGTTGGTGAACGCCTCGAGAATCCCGTAGAAGCGGTCGAAGCCGCGCTGTAACGGCCAGCCATCCTGGGGCCCGCCCGCAGACATGGCGCTGTCGCGGCACAGGTGCCACTTGCCGACCATCATCGTCGCATAGCCCTGGTCACGCAGGATTTCGGCAGCGGTGGCGACGTCGTGTCCGAGTTCGGCCCGATAGCCCGGGAATCCGGGATCGTCCTGGGCGACGTGGCCCATGCCTGCCGCGTGGCAGTTCACGCCGGTGAGCAGGCTGGCCCTGGTCGGCGAGCACATCGGATTGACGTGAAAGTTCGCGAGGCGTACTCCCTCGGCAGCCAGCCGGTCGAGGTGCGGCGTGGCGATCTCGGCGCCGAAGCACCCGATGTCGGCGAAGCCGACATCGTCGGCGAGCACGAACACGATGTTCGGAGCGTCGGGTGGTGCGACCGGCCGCGCCGGCCAGTACGGCTCGGACCCGGCCATCGTTCGGCCGACTCGTCCGCGAACGGGTGCCTGCTCAGTCATCGGATGGTTTGCTGAAGACTTCGGCA
Source organism: Ilumatobacteraceae bacterium (assembly GCA_035633295.1). Taxonomy (GTDB): domain Bacteria; phylum Actinomycetota; class Acidimicrobiia; order Acidimicrobiales; family Ilumatobacteraceae; genus Sva-07. Next base: position 4,147 of record DASQFE010000511.1, read on the forward strand.
AAGGCGGCGTCCTCGCGGCTGCGGGCTTGGCGTGACCGCTCGCCACGACCAGCGAGCATGAGTTGTTTGGCGGTCTGTACGGCCCACGGTGACTGCTCGGCGATGCTCGTTGCGAGGGCCAGTGCGTCGGGCACAACCCGTTCGCGCGGTGATGTGCACAGGGCCAGGCCGAACGCGACTGCCTCGTCGCCACCGATCCACCGCGACGTGAACAGCAACTCGGCGGCACGCTGCCAGCCGATCGCATCGGCAAGCAGAACACTCGATCCGGCCTCCGGAGGAACACCGAGTTCGGAGAATGGCACCCGCAGTCGTGCGTCGATCGCGACCAGCACGATGTCGCAGTGCAGCAGCATGGTCATCCCGATGCCGACTGCGTCGCCGTTCACCGCGGCAACCAACGGCTTGGGAAAGGACTCGAGTTGTAACAGCAGGTGGGGAAAGCCGCCGCTCTCGCCGACGGCCACGGTGCCACTCGACATGGCCGCCATTTCCTGCAGATCCTGGCCGGCGCTGAACGCCGTACCCGTTCCGGTGATCAGCACGACGTGGACGTCCGGGTCGGCAGCGGCTGCGCCGAGTGCGTCGGCGAGAGCGTGATAGTGGTGCTGGTCGAACGCGTTGCGACGTTCGGCGCGGTCGATGGTGCAGATCCTGACATGCCCCTCGTCCGCCACCCCGATCATGGCGTCGACCATAGTGCGGCACGGGTCCGAAGTTGCCGTGCGCGCTCGCGTAGGGTGAGTACATGGACGATCTGGGCTACGTACCGTTCGATTGCGACAATCACTACTACGAGGCGCTCGACGCGTTCACTCGTCACCTCGACCCCGCCCTCGGCCCGCGTTGCGTGCAATGGTGCGAGATCGACGGGCGTCGCTACCACGTGGTCGGTGGGATGGTGAGCAGGGCGGTCACGAACCCCACGTTCGATCCGATCTCGCCGGCCGGATCGATGCACGACTACTTCCGAGGCAATCCTGAGGGCAAGCACCCGCTCGAGTTCCTCACCGCCCGCGAGCCGATCCGACCCGAGTACCGCGATCGCGATGCTCGGTTGGCGGCGATGGACGAGCAGGGTCTGTCGTCGATCTGGCTGTTCCCGACGCTTGGAATGCTCTACGAAGAACTGTTGAAGCACGATCCGTTCGCGGTGTGTGCAACGTTCACCGCCTTCAACCGCTGGCTTGCCGAGGATTGGGGCTTCGCCTACCGCGACCGGATCTATGGGGCCCCGTACCTGTCGCTCGCCGACGTCGACTGGGCGTGTGCCGAACTCGACCGGGTACTCGGCGAAGGGGCCAGGGTCATCGTGATGCGACCAGCGGCCGTCGTCACCGCCAACGGGCCCCGCTCGCCGTTCGACCCGATGTTCGACCCGTTCTGGGCCAGAGTCGATGAGGCCGGGATCGCAGTGGTCGTGCACGCCGGCGACAGCGGCTACTCGTCGAATGGCTACGCCGACGACGCATTCTCGGCGCGGTTCTCCGGTGGGGGTTGGAAGCCGTCCATCAAGAGCTTCGCCATCGAACGTGCCGCAGCCGACTTCGTGATCACGTCGGTGTTCGAGAAGCTGTTCGATCGGTTCCCCAACCTGCGAATGGCGTCGGTCGAGAACGGGTCCGACTACCTGGCCGAGACGATGCACAAGCTCGGCTCGACCCATCACAAGATGCCCGGTTACTTCAGCGAGCACCCGGTCGAGACCCTCAAGCGGCACTGGTGGATCAACCCCTTCTGG
>DASQFE010000512.1:0-3528 GCA_035633295.1 Ilumatobacteraceae bacterium
CCGAACTGGCTCGCCGGAACGTCGGCGGCCGGCGTGCGATCCGTAGGCGGGACCTGGCCTTATGGTTCGCTTAGACGGATCCCCCACGCTGCCCGCATGGACAATGCGTCACAGGTGTCATGGTTGCACCGCCGGGCCGGATTGGGGCTGCACCCCGATCAGTTGAACCTCCAGCGCGAGTTGCCGGCCGCTGACGTGCTGAGCGGACTGCTCGCACAGGAGCCCGTCGCCGACCCATGGGCAGACCTCGTGTTCGACAACAAGGGTGAACGAGCTGATGCGATCGTGGCGTGGTTGGCGCACCTGCGATCGAGTGCTTCGCCCTACGTCGACCGGCGTACGTGGAACCTGCACGGTTGGCTGGTCAGCGCGATCGACAAGGTTCCGCCGGCGTTCATGGTCGAACAGATCCGCATGTTCAGCGAGATCGGCGGGGGGCCGTTTCCCGATCTGCTGCGGCGCCTGTCGGTCGATCGGGCGATGCTCGTCTATCTCGACGGCCGGCAGTCGACGGCCGGTGCTCCGAACGAGAACTACGGCCGGGAACTCCTCGAACTGTTCGCGCTTGGCATTGGCAACTACACAGAGACGGACGTCAAGGCTGCGGCTCGGGCGCTCACCGGCTGGGCCTTCAGTTACGAGAATCCGGAGGCAACACTCGTCGCTCGGCGCCACGACGACTCACCGCAGACGCTGCTCGGAGTCGGCGGCGTCCACGACGTCGACTCCGTCGTCGACGCCATTGTCGCCCAACCCGCGCACGGCCGATTTGTGGCCAATAAGGTGGTCGAGCAGTACCTCGGTGATCCGCAGTCGCCGCCCCTCACTGGCATCGTCGACGACCTTGCCGATCGGTACCGTGCAGATCCGCGCCTCGACGCCATGATCGCCGTTGCGCTGGAACACGGGCTGGGCGGCGCTCGTTCGTCGATGGTGCTCGCACCGTTGCCCTGGCTGGTGATGGCCCTGCGAGCCTGCAACCTCGGATTCGCTCAACTCCCCGGTGCGGTTCGTCCCTGGCTTCGCCAGTCGGGCCAGATCCCCCTGCTGCCCCCCGGGGTCGAGGGCTGGCCGGTGGGCGCCGACTGGCTGAACTCCTCGGCGATCGTCGCTCGGGCCAATGTTGCCGCCGCCATCGCCGGGGCCATCGATTCCTCCGAGCCCTGCGCCGTGGCCGCGTCCGACGCGGATCCCGATCGGTTGGCGATGCATCTCGGTCTCAGCGAACCATTCGCGCCGACGACCGCGTCGGCCATCCGCAACGCTCCTGATCCGACCGCCCGGCTCACGTTGGCCCTCATCGCACCGGAGAACCTGCTCGCATGACTCCCATCACCCGCCGCCGCTTCATCCTCCTCGCCGGAGGCGCTGGCGTCGCTGGATGCGCTGGTGCACGTTCCTCGGACTCGAATACCGGCGTTTCTGGGCCCCGCCCGGGCGGCAGCGCAGCGTCCGACATCTCACCTCCAACCACTGCGCCTCCGTCGTCCGCCGTCATCACGACCACCACAGTGCCGGCAGCGCTCGTACCGGACGATCGAGTGCTCGTGGTGGTGGAACTGACCGGTGGCAATGATGCGATCAACACCCTGCCGCCCACCGTCGGGGCGTATCGCGACCTCCGCCCGAGCCTCGCTCTCGGCGATGACGAACTGGTCTTGGCCGGCTTGGACGGCTACGCACTGCACGCGGCGCTCGCGCCGATCGTGCCGCTGCTCGATGCCGGTGTGCTCAGCATCATCGCCGGCATCGGGTGGAACGATCCTGATCGGTCGCACTTCGCCTCGCTCGACCGATGGAATCGTGCCGATCGGATCGAGGAACCGTATGGATGGGTCGGGCGCTGGCTGGACACGCTCGATGCCGACCCGTCGGCGCTTGGTGCCGTCGGGCTTGGCTCGACCAACGAACTGATGAAGGGGGCGCAGCGAAGTGCCACGTTGATTGCTGCGGCGGAGACCTTCGGGTTCCCGGCCGGGCTCTCGAATGCGGACATCCGTCGCCTGACCGCACCGGTCAGCGCTGATCCCATGCTCGCCGCAGCGCAGCGGGCGTTCGGCGATGCCGTGGGTGCGGTGGCTGAATTCGATCCGATCGCCGATGCGGTTCGGGCGGCGGCGGGGAACACAGGTGATCCGCTGATCGCAACGAGCGGACCCTTCTCGACCGGGTTAGCGGTGGCCGCCGAGCTGATCCTGTCCGACGTCGACACCAGGGTCGTGTCGGTCGCAGGGACAGGCTTCGACACCCACGCCCAGCAACGGGCGGTTCATGGCGACCTTCTCGCCGACCTCGCCGTAGGCCTGGCGACCTTCTGGGCGACGCTGGAGGCGGCGGGTCAAGCCGACCGGGTGCTGCTCGTGACCACCAGCGAGTTCGGCCGCCGCGCCACCGAGAATGGCAGCAGCGGCTGCGATCACGGCGCCGCAGGGGTGTCGTTCGCTCTTGGTCGTGACGTTGCGCCGGGCATGCACGGCACCATCGACCTGACGGATCTCCTCGACGGTGACCTTCGGCCGGTGATCGATCCGCGAGCAATGTTCACCGGTTGTCTCGACTGGCTCGGTGGTGACGTCGACCGGATCCTCGGCGCACGCCACGACGCCGACTTCAAACTGCTCGCCTGAGCGGCAGCTGTGTCGCCGGGAACGCGTAGGCGCCGGACAGGGTTCTCTGACAGTGTGGTCCGCACCGGCCACCACCGACACGAACTCGATCCTCGAACGGAGACCTCATGCGACCCCTCCCCATCGCCCGCTGGAGCGAGGTGCCCGACCGCGAACCCGTTGGCGCCCTGGTCGGCAACGTCGACCTTGTCATCGTGCGCTTCGACGACGAGCACTCGGTGCTGCACGGACGCTGCGATCACCGCGGTGCGCTGCTCGCCGACGGCACCGTGCGCGGTGACGACCTCGTGTGCGGCGTCCATGGCTGGGACTACGGCGTTCGCACCGGGATCAGCTCGTACAACAACGACGAACGCCTGGCGAAGTTCGGTTCGTGGATCGATGACGACCAGGTGATGGTCGACGCCGACGAGATCGGCGCGTGGGAACGTGAACATCCACAGCCGTACGACCGTGACGCATACCAGGGCGCCTACCAGGATGTCCACGGCACCCCCGACGAGCCCCACGTCGCAGCAATCCGCGAGCTGTCGGCGAACGGACTCACGAAGCTTGGCCACCACGGACCGATGACGGCGATGGGCGTTCCGCACGATCGCCTGCCGGCGTGGGACGACATCCAGATCGTGACGGCCCAGCTGTCGCGGCGGCCGCTCCTCGACGACGATGTGGTGGGAACCAACGTCACGATCGGCGCGTCGGCCGTCGTGCCACTGCATCTCGAAATCCCCTTGTTCGTGTCCGACATGAGTTTCGGTGCGCTGTCGCAGGAAGCGAAGGTCGCACTCGCTCGCGGCGCCGAGGGCGCCGGCACGGGGATCTGTTCGGGTGAGGGTGGCATGCTCGAGGAGGAGCGACAGGAGAACTCGCGCTACTTCTACGAACTCGCCTCGGCGAAGTT
>DASQFE010000513.1:0-6093 GCA_035633295.1 Ilumatobacteraceae bacterium
CTTGAGGACCTTCATCGCGCCCGACAGCGGGAGCGCGTCGGGGCGGAACGTCACCGACTTGGGCACCTTGTAGCCGGCGATCGACTCGCGGGCGTAGTCGATGATCTCCACCTCGGACGCATCCGCTCCCTCACGCAACACGACGATCGCATGGACCTCCTCACCCCACTCGTCGCTCGGCACGCCGATCACCGCAACCTGCAGCACGGCCGGATGGCCGGCGATCGCGTTCTCCACCTCGGCGGAGTACACGTTCTCGCCGCCAGTCACGATCATGTCCTTCACCCGGTCGACCAGGTACAGGTAGCCGTCCTCGTCCAGGTAGCCCGCATCACCGGAGTGGTACCAGCCGCCGGCGAACGCATCGTCGGTCGCCTCGGGCTTGTTCCAGTACTCGACCATGTAGTTGCCACCGCGTGCGCACACCTCGCCGGGCACGCCGACGGGCAGTTCGGTGTCGTCGGCGTCGCGGATCGACAGCACCACGCCGGTCGCCGCTGCTCCGGCCGACCGCAGCAGTTGGCCGCCCGCACGGTGGTCCTCGGGCCGCAGGATCGTCAGGATCGGCGACGCTTCGGTCATGCCGTAGACCTGCCAGAGGTTGAGCGCCGGATACAACGAGGCGAGCTTCTCGAGGAGCACCTGGGGCATCGGCGATGCGCCGTATCCGATGTGCTGGAAGGGCGCCAACGCATCGGCGGTGAAGGCCGGATGCGACAGCGTCATTCCGATCATCGTCGGCACCATCACCGTGAAGTGGGGTTCGTACTCACGGATCGCCTTCATCACTGCGACCGGCTCGAACATCGGAATGGTCACGATGTGGCCGCCGACAACGGGCACTGACGTCATCGTGAGTGTGGACGCGGCGTGGAACATCGGGGTCTGCAGCAGGAACGTTTCCCCACGCTCGTAGGGCAGCCCGATGAGGCAGTGGTACAGGTTCATCATCTGGCCGCGCTGGTTCGACAGCACGCCCTTGGGCAGTCCGGTGGTGCCGCCGGTGTACATGAGCACGACGGGGTCGGACTCTTCGCCTTCCTCGGGGATCACGGGTTCGGCCGATGCCAGGAAGTCGGCGTAGGTCATCGTGTGTGGCCCGTCGCCGTCACCGACGAGGATCACGTGCTCGAGGCCGGCTTCTTCCTTGACCGAATCGATCAACCCGGCGAAGTGCTGGTCGACGAAACACACGGTGCTGCCGGAGTCCTTGAGCACGTAGGCGAGCTCCTTCGGGGCGAAGCGCAGGTTGAGCGGGTTCACCACGCCACCGCCGAGCAACGAGGCGTGGAACAACGCGAGGTACTCCGGCGAGTTCGCCATCATCAGGGCGAAGCGGTCGCCTCGTCCGATCCCCAACTGGCGGAGCCCACCGATGGCCTGAGCGATCTCGTCGAAATGCTCCGCGTAGGTGTGCGTCACGCCTGTTGCGGCATTCGTCGTGCACGGCCGGTTTGCGTTGCGCTTGGCCGACGGGAGCAGGACCCGGTGGAAGATCAGCTCTTTGGTGACGGTTGCAGCTTCGAGCCGGCGGCGCTCGCTCATCGGGGTGTCAGATTCGGTCACAGCAGCTCCTTGGGCTCGAACGAAGCCCGCATTCTGACAGACCCCACACCGCCAATTCCCCGTTTGCGTTGCAGCTCGGTTGGGACGGGCCAACGGAATCCTCCCGCAAACCGAATTTGGGGCGGATCCGGCGTTCGGTCGGCTCCGTTCACGAACGCGCATCGACGTAGGCGTCGCAGAGTTCCACGAGGCGAGCGCGGCCGAAGCTCGGCTCGTGGCCGCCGTGGACCACCGTGACCGGCAGGGTCCGCAACCTTCGCATGGTTGCCACGTAGGCGCCGATGTCGCACCCGTCCAACTCGTCGAGCAGCGGCCCGTCGTAGACCGCATCGCCGGAGAACAGCACGCCGGTCGCCTGCTCCCACAATCCGATGCTGCCGGGGGAGTGGCCGGGGAGGTGGAGCACCTCGAAGGCGCGATCGCCGAGGTCGACGACGTCGCCATCCGACAGCAGCCTGGTTGCCGGCGCAGATGGCCGAGCGAACGTGAGGTGTTCCATGCCGCCGGTCGGGACCGCGTCGATGAGGATGTCGGGCACGTCGTACCCGGCAGCCACGTACGGGTCTCGAACCTCGGCGCCGAACCTGGTCATGTCGAGCGACACGACGCCGGACTGAGCGAGTTCGTCGGCCTCGGCCGGATGAACAGCCCGCCGGTCGAACTCGTGCATGCCGCCCACGTGATCGCCGTGGACGTGGGTTGCCACGGCCAACACATCGTGGCCGAGCTCATGGGTGACCAGGTGCCGGAGCGGTCGGATACCGAGTGAGGTATCGATCACCAGGTCGAGGTCGCGTCCGCGCACGTGCCAGACGTTGCAACGAAGGAGCGGGTGCACGTGGGGTTCGGTGATGTGCGTGATGGCGTCGTCGAGGCGATCGACCACGAACCACGGATCCGCGACCGGCAGGTCCAGCACGAGCCGAACCTACCGGGTACGGTTCGGCGGATCGCCATGGAATCGCGTACGAACTTCCATCCGCTCCCCGACGACTGGGCCAACCAGCGCGCGATCCTTCAGCGCATCGCAACCCACGTCCTCGGCCAGGCGCGCCATCGTCACGACGGGCTGTTCGACCTCGTGCCGTTGCCGGGTGGGTTCGGGACCCCACCGGTCGGTCCGGATCGTGAGCGCGTGCGCCTCGTCGGCGGATCGATGTTCGTCGAGCGTGTCGTCGGCGATGACGTGCGAGATCTGACGGCGACGACCGAGGTGTTCACGGTCGCGGGGAATTCGATCTCCGGCATGTGCGAAGCGATCGGTTTCGAACCCGACCCGTCGTTCTGGGTGGGCAACGACACCCCCGAGCTCGGCGATCCGCGCGAGCTGATCGGGTTCGACGGGCTCGCCGCCCAGCTGTTGGGGGAGTGGTACCTCCTCGGCCAACGCGCGATCGACGAAGCGGTGGCGTCGATCCCCGATGCACGAGCCTCCGTCGGTCGCTTGTGGCCCGAGCACTTCGATTACGGCATCGACCTCGCCGCTCGAGCCGGCGTTCGATGCAATCTCGGCGCAGCCGCCGGTGACGGGTTCAGCGTTGAGCCGTACCTCTACGTCGGGCCGTGGGACGCAGCTCGACCGGGTGCGGCGGACTACTGGAACGCCCCGTTCGGCGCAGTCATCGCATACGGCGACCTCGACGCTGCCGCCGATCCGCTCGGGCGCGCGGTCGAGTTCTATCTCCATGGCATCGCCTACCTACGAACACCCGCGTGACCATCACAAGGTGCCGGTCCCCGGGTCCAATCAACCAGGCAGGTACTGTCGCCGCGTGCTCGGCCGAACCGTGAGAGACCAGCGTGCCCACAGTTGAGGTGAGCGACCTCGAGCGCATGCGCGAGGCGGTGTTCTTCGAAGAACCCGCGATGCGCCGCAAGATCAGCCGGTTCTGGGTCTTGCTGGTCCTCGCTTCGATCATCGCTGCCGCCGGTGTGGTCGGCGACTCCACCGCCACGGTGATCGGCGCCATGATCGTTGCTCCGTTGATGACCCCGATCCTCGGCACGATGCTGGGCGTCGTCCTCGGCGACCGATCGAACCTGCTGCGATCGATCCTGTTCGTCTTCGGTGGCGCCGCTGCGGCCATTGCGATCGGCTACCTCCTCGGCATGTTCGTCATCGACCCGGTCACGGCTGCCACGAACGCGCAGGTGGCGGCCCGAGTGAATCCGAGGCTCATCGACCTCGTCGCGGCACTCGCCACCGGTGTTGTCGGATCCGTCGCCCTCGTGCGTCGCGACATCTCCGACACCTTGCCCGGCGTGGCCATTGCCATCTCTCTGGTGCCGCCACTGTCGGTTGTGGGTCTCACGCTGGAGTCGGGTGCCGTCGGAGAATCGGCCGGAGCGCTCTTCCTGTTCGCGACGAACGTCGCCTCGATCCTTGCAACGGGCATCGTGGTGATGGCGCTCTACCGCGTCCATCGCATGGTGCCGGAGGCGGCCACCGCTGCGGGCCGACGGGTCAACCGCCGCAATGCCGTGCTCGTGATCGTGGCGTTCTTCCTGGTCATCGGGGGCGCTCTGGTTGCCTCGACAATCAGGATCAACGGCAACCAGCGACAAGAAGCCGAGGTCCGGAGTATCACCCAGCAGTGGGCCGACGAGGTTGGCTGGGAGGTGATCGAGGTGTCGACGACGGGCACGAACGTCTCGGTCCGACTCATCGGCACGCCCCCGATCCCCGACACCGACAGCTACGGCGAATCGCTGCGATCGGTCGGTATCGACCCGAGCGGGGTCGTCGTGGAGTTCATCCCTCAAACGGTCGTCAACCTCGGCGAGTCACAGCTGCCTGACTGATCGTGTGGTCGGGTCAGCCACGAGCGGCCGGCAGGTCGAGAAACTCGGCGCTGGTCGGTCGGATCGCGATCCACGCTGCGTCAGCTTGGGAGTAGTACCGCTGGCGCAGCCACCATCGCCGGCTGTTGCGCAGCTCGCAGCGCAGGCCACCCACCGAGAGGTAGTACTTCGTCGCAAGGCGAGCCATGGCGCGGCGTGGTGGCAAGCCGTTGCTCGCTTCGGCGTCCCCGCGTAGCCGCAGCACCACTGCCGAGGGACCGGCGCGCTCGCCATCGAGCAGCAGCGTGACCCGAGGGTCGGCGCGGATGTTGCGAACGGCCACCGTGGAGGCGGCGGTGCCGGCGATGAGGCGGCCCTCGTGGACGACGAACCACAAGGGGGTGATCGACGTGTGGCCGGCGGCCGACATCGTCGCCAGTCGCATCACGAACGAGTTCCGCGTGACATGCGCAACGAGTGGATCATCGACGTTCACGACTGGCGCTCCTCATGGAGCGCGCCGTAGTCCCATGCTGCCGATGTGTGGGTCTCGAAGGTGAACCTCACGATCAGGCTTTCGTTGTTGGCGGGCACGCGGCGGAGCTCTCCGCGTCGGACGATGGCGCGCAACTCGAACCAGTAGCGGCCGTCGTCGACAACAAGGGTGGCGCGATCCGGCACGTTCACGCCATCGAGCGCGTGGCGATCGAGACCCACCTCGAACCGGTCCGTTGATCGAACGACGACAGGAACGCACTCGGGCCCGTTCGACGTGGAGAACGCAAGTGCCGCGCGCTGTGGGTTGGAAACGAGGTCGGCCAGATCGTCGATCGTCACCCGCTGGGTGACTCGTGCCCGGCTGCGTGTGGTCACGGTGCTTCCCGCAGGCGTGGCGTCACTCGATACCGGCGTTGATGACCTGCTCGAACGACTTCGTGTAGCCGAACTTGCGGAGTAGGAACGGGGTGATCGCCGGGAACATGTTGGCGAGCACGATGAGCGGGCGGACCGGCGGGGTGTTCACGGTGACCTCGGAACGGTTCTTCTTGATGCAGTCGATCGTGACGGATGCAACCTTCTCCGGCGACGAGGATCCGGCGATCTTTGGAGCATGTACACCTTGGTCTTCCCACCGGTGATACATGCCGACGTCGGTGACGAAGCCGGGGCAGACGACCGAGAAGCCAACCGGTGACTTCTCGTACTCCGCGCGCAGCGCGTTTGTGAACCCGACGAGCCCGTGTTTGCTCGCGCAGTACGACGTGCCGTAGGCGATCCCGACCTTTCCCGCACCAGAGGCGATGTTCACGACATGGCCCCGCTTGCGGGCCAGCATCCCGGGCACCACGGCACGGGTCAGCAGGATCGGCGCCTCGAGGTTGATCGCCAACGTGTCCGTGAAGTCGGATTCGGGAGCAGTCTCGAATCGCCGCACCCGCTCGATGCCTGCATTGTTGACGAGAATGTCGACCGGGCCGAGTTCGGCCTCGGTGTGCTCGATCAGCCGGGCGCGGTCCTCGGGCTTCGCAACGTCACACACGGTCGAGATGGCCTTCACGCCGAGGGCATCCATCTCGGCGCGGACCTGCTCGAGTTCGTCCGCCGACCGCGCTGCGAGCGAGACGTTCACCCCCTCCTCGGCGAGTGCACGTGCGATGTACACGCCGATGCCCCGTGATGCGCCCGTGACGATGGCGGTCGTACCCCGCAGATCCTTCATGGTGTCCCCCTTGCTGCACGGCGCCG
>DASQFE010000514.1:0-8265 GCA_035633295.1 Ilumatobacteraceae bacterium
TGGGGCGTCGACGCTCCACGGCATGCACAGCCGGGACTTCCCGAACTGCTTCATCTTCAGCCTCACCCAGTCGGGCTTCACGGTGAACTTCCCGCACATGCTCAACGAACAGAGCAAGCACCTCGCCTACATCCTTGCGACGGCGCAAGAGCGTGGTGTGACCGTGATCGAGGCGGAAGCCGACGCAGAAGCGGCCTGGGTCGAGACCATCATCAGCCTGTCGCAGATGAACCAGCAGTTCCTCGAGTCGTGCACGCCGGGGTACTACAACAACGAGGGCAAGCCCGCTGACCGAGCTCTCCAAGACGGCAGCTACGGAGCCGGGTCGGTCGCGTTCATCAAGGTCCTCGAACAGTGGCGCGCCGCCGGCACGATGGCCGGCCTCGACCTCACCACCGCCTGACCCGGCAGGAAAGCGGTTCCGGGTCGGGTTGGTGGGCCGGCGGGCGCGAGAATGGCCCATGGCTGAGTACGACCTGATCATCCGAGGTGGATCCGTTGTCGACGGCACCGGCGCCGACGCCCGATCGGCCGATGTCGCGGTGCGCGACGGAGTGATCGTCGACGTCGGCGAGGTGACCGGCAGCGCAACCCGGGAGATCGACGCCGACGGCGCACTTGTCATCCCCGGGATCGTCGACATCCACTCGCACTACGACGGCCAGGCCACATGGGACAACCGCCTGCAACCGTCGTCGTGGCATGGCGTGACCACGGTCGTCACCGGGAACTGCGGTGTCGGATTCGCGCCTGTCCACGACGCCGACCACAACAAGCTCATCGAGTTGATGGAAGGCGTCGAGGACATCCCGGGCGCCGCGCTCCATGAGGGGCTCCGCTGGAACTGGAACTCGTTCGGCGAGTTTCTCGATGCGGTCGAGTCACTCCCCCACGACATCGATGTTGCCATGCAGGTACCGCACGGTGCGGTGCGGCTCAATGTGATGGGCGAACGCGGCGCCAATCATGAAGACGCCACGCCCGACGACATCGCAGCGATGGCCGAGCTGGCCCGCGAGGGCATCAAAGCCGGCGCGCTCGGCTTCAGCACGAGCCGCACCCGCAACCACAAGACGTCGACGGGCGCATACACGCCCACGCTGACCGCAGCCCCCGAGGAGTTGATCGGTATTGCCCAGGGCGTCGGAGCCACCGGCACCGGAGTGCTCCAGGTGGTGTCAGACTTCCTCGATCCCGACGCCGAGTTCGACACGTTGCGCAAGATGGTGGAGATGTCGGGTCGCCCGATGTCGATCTCGATCGCCCGCAACCCCATGGTTCCCGACGCGTTCCGCGGGCTACTCGATCGGATCACGCTGGCCAACGCCGACGGGCTCACGATGACCGGCCAGGTTGCGCCGCGGGCAGTCGGCCTGATCCTCGGCCTCGAGTGCACCCTCAACCCGTTCCTCACCAACCCCATGTACCGCGAGATCGCCGAACGCCCGCTGGCGGACAAAGTTGCCGCCCTGCGTGACTCCGACTTCCGGGCCCGGCTGCTCGCCGAGGCCGCCGAGCGGTCCCGCGACAAGCTCGGCGGCAACCTCATCTCGAGATTCGACCTGCTGTTCGAGATGGCCGATGAACCCGACTACGAACCCTCGCTCGACGCGTCCCTGCAGGCGGCTGCCGATCGGCGCGGTGTCACGCCCGAGGAGGTCGCCCTCGATGCGATGCTCGCCGACGACGGCCACGGCCTGCTGTATCTTCCGTTCCTCAACTACGTCGACGGCAACCTCGATGGTTGTCACGAGATGCTCGTTCACCCGCACACCGTTCCCGGTCTCGGCGACGGCGGCGCCCACGTCGGCACGATCTGCGACGGCAGTTTTCCCACCACGCTGCTCGCGTACTGGGGACGTGACCGTGACCGTGACCGCATCCCGCTCCCCTTCCTCGTGCAGCGGCACTGTCGCGACACGGCACGCACCGTCGGGCTCCTCGATCGGGGCGTCATCGCCCCCGGTTACCGGGCCGATCTCAACGTCGTCGACTTCGCCCGGCTGCGTTTGCACAAGCCGACCATCGTCCACGACCTTCCCGCCAACGGCAGACGCCTGCTGCAGCGCGCCGACGGTTGGCGCCACACGATCGTCGCCGGCTGCGAGACGTACCACGACGGCATCGCCACCGACGCACTTCCCGGTCGCCTCATCCGAGGCGCCCAACCCGCACCGACAGGAGCGTGACAGTGAGCACCATCGAATCCAGTCCCCTGCCGACAGCCGACGACGTCATCGAGTTGGAACCCCACGCCAACTGGCGCGCCGACGACATCGGCGACGTCGAGGAGTGGACCCTCCGGTTGACCGATGCCGATCATGCGGAACTCGACGCGGCACTCGCCCACGCGCGCAGCGTCACCAACGATGTGCTCGACGTCACCATCGACGACTTCCCGCTGCCGACACTGGCGCCACGGCTCGAAAACTTGGTGCAGCAGCTGGTCAACGGCCGTGGCTTTGCCCGAATCGCGGCGCTCGACGTGGACAGGCTCGCCGCCGAGGATGCCTCGTGGATGTACTGGGGCATCGGCATGCACCTCGGCGAGCCCTGGCCGCAGAACGCAAAGGGACACCTCCTCGGAGATGTCACAGATCAGGGAAAGGCGCCGGATGATCCAACGGCGCGTGGCAACGAGATCGGCGGTCACCCACTCGACTTCCACAGCGACGGTTCCGATCTCGTCGGGCTGCTTTGTCTCGATGCCGGGGTGAGCGGTGGGGAAAGCCTTGTTGCCAACGCGGTCGCGGCCCACAACGAACTGGTACGGACCCGCCCTGACCTCGCTGCGGTCCTGTACCAGCCGCTTCCCTACGACTTTCGGGGCGAGCAACGAGAAGGCAGCCGGCCGTTCTACGAGGTACCGGCGTTCACGCGTCACACCGGGCCGAGCGGCGATCGCCTCTTCGTGCGATACATCCGCCCGTTCATCCGTGCGTCGCAACGCCACGTCGACGCACCACGCCTGAGCGCCGAGCAGATCGAGGCGATGGACGCATACGACACTCTCGTGAACGATCCGAACAACCGGGTCGAGATGGCGTTGCGACCGGGCGAGATACAGTTCGTCAACAACTACCACGTACTGCACGGGCGCCGCTCGTACGTCGACGACCGCGCCAACGGCCACGTGCGCTGGCTCAAGCGCCTCTGGTTGGCGACCGATGTGCTTGCTCCGGATGACCGACCCGAGCGGTTCCAGCGCGTCGGAGCGATGGGCCACTGGGGCGAGCGCCGAACGAGAGCGTGACCGTGGCTGGCGCGTCGGAACTCGATCGGGCGGTGGCAACGGCACGCGATGCGTATACGGGCGCACGTCCCCGCAGCGCCGAGCTGGCGGTGCGAGCTGCAGAGGTCCTCCCCGGCGGCAACACGAGGTCGGTGCTGCACTTCGATCCGTTCCCATTCCGTGTCGCCTCGGCGGAGGGCAAGTTCCTGATCGACATCGACGGCCATCGCTACGTCGACCTGCTGGGCAACTACACCGCCGGTCTGCTGGGCCATTCGCCGGGCGCGGTGCGCGCCGCCGCCCACGCCGCAATCGACAACGGGTGGACACTCGGCGCCGTGCATCCGAACGAGGTCCGCTTCGCCGAGTTGCTCGTTGCGAGGTTCCCGTCGATCGAACAGGTCCGGTTCACGAACTCGGGTACCGAGGCCAACCTGATGGCCCTCGCGCTCGCACTCCACCACACGCAGCGCACCAAGGTCGTGGTGTTCGACGGCGGCTACCACGGCGGCGTCATCACGTTCGCCGGGCACCGCGAGGTCAACGTGCCGCACCAGTGGGTGACGGCGACCTACAACGACATCGAGGGAATCGGTCGGGTGTTCGACGAGATCGGCTCCGAGTTGGCCGCGGTTCTCGTGGAGCCGCTTCAGGGTTCAGCCGGCTGTATCCCTGCGGATCAGGAGTTCTTGCGCGCCCTGCGGCGCGCGTGCGATCGATCGGGCGTGCTGTTGATCTTCGACGAGGTGATGACGTCGCGGCTGTCGCCCGGGGGCGCCCAGTCCGTGCACAACGTGATGCCGGATCTCACGACGCTCGGCAAGTACCTGGCGGGCGGGTTCTCGTTCGGGGCGTTCGGCGGGCGTCGGGAGCTGATGGCCGCGTTCGACTCGACGACCGGGGGACCACTCGGCCATGCCGGCACGTTCAACAACAACGTGGTCTCGATGGCGGCGGGAATCGCCACGCTCACCGAGGTGCTGACGCCCCAGATCTTGGCCGCCACGAACGCCCGTGGGGAGCGGCTGCGTGAGACCCTCAATGCCACGTTCACCCGCCACGGCCTGCCGATGTGCGTGACCGGCTCCGGTTCGCTGATGAACATTCACGCCACCGCTGGGCCGGTGAGGTCGGTGGACGATCTGCGCAGTTCCAACGATGCCTGGAAAGAGCTGCTGTTCTTCGATGCGCTCCACGCCGGCTTCTTCATCGCCCGGCGAGGCTTCATTGCGCTGTCGATCGAGATCACCGACGACGACGTCGAGACGTTCGCTTCCTTCGTCGACCGGTGGTCCGCCGATGCTAGAGCTCTTCGAGAATCTGCTTGCGCTTGACGTCGTACTCGGCGTCGTTCACCAAGCCCTGGGCGCGAAGGTCGTCGAGCGCCTTGAGTCGCTCCTGTGCTGACGGGCCGGCAACAGCGGCTGGCGGCGGCGGAACGTGCTGCTGCATGGCCTTGGCCAACGACGCCGCGTCACGATCCGAATCGCGTTGCTCGTCAACTTCCACCTGCTTGAAGATCAGTGAGCGGACCTTCTCGGGGTCGGGGATGTTTTCGAACACGGAGTTCCCGGCCTCGCCGGCCGACTCGATGGTGACGACCCCATTGTTCAGGGCGCGAGCGATGACCGATTGAGTGAAGTTGACGTTGTTGACACGGTTGAGTGGAATCGACACGCCCCGACGCTGGATGATCCCGCTCTGATACGCCACCCGCTGATCGGTGATCGCGAACCGTGTGGTCTTCCATCCGATGAATGCGTAAATCGTCGAGACAACGACAACGACGAACACCGCAACAGTGATCCAGCCGAGCGCGTCGTTCAGCCACCCGTCGTCCAACACGACCATCAAGAACAGCAGCGCCACCAGACCGACCGACGCGGCCACCTCTTTCCAGAAGTACCACCAGTGCGGGTTCGCATACAGAATCATGTTCTCGCCGGGCATCAATTCAATGGAATTCGAAGGCATGTCCCGATCGTAGTACCGGAGCCTACGTCAGCTGACGAGTCTGGTGACTGCCGTCGCCGCCGACGCCAGCAGGATCACGACGACGAACGGCGCCCTGCGCCACAGCGCGAGACCGGCCACGAACAGTCCAATGAGCCGTGCATCGATCACGATCTGCTGGCCGTCGCCGACCGTCGACACCAGCGCCAGTGCCGCGAGCAGCGCCGCCGGCAGCAGGTCGACAACCCGCTGCACGCGCAGGGGCAGCGATCGTTCCCCGAGCAGGAGCGGGCCGGCCGACTTCAGCGCAAACGTACCGATCGTCATGATCACGAGCACCGCGGTGGCTGCGTTCACGACTGATCACCGTCGAAGGTCGCCGGGGCTGCTCGCGTGGGCCACACGAATGCCGCGGCGACGCCGAACATCGACGCCAGAATCGGCACGCCGGGCGGCGCGAAGGGAATCAATGCGAGCGCGATCAGCGCCCCCGCGATCGCTGTTCGTCGCTGCGGCGGCGATGACAGACGGGGCCAGAGCAATGCGAGAAAGGCGGCCGGACCGGCGGCGTCGAGCCCGAGGTCGGTGATGAGTTCCTGCGCGTCGGAAAACACGGCGTAGCCGATGATCGTCGTCAGGTTCCACACCACGTACACCCCGACGCCGGCGACGAGGAACCCGTACCGCCGCCAGCGCAGGTCGTCCTGGGCCGCACCGACCGCAGTCGACTCGTCGATCATCAGCTGTGACATTCCCGCCCGTTTCCAGAGCGGGCCGACGAGGGCCGGCGCCATGATCAGCCCGAATGCCAGCGACCGGACGTTGAGGAGCAACCCCGCGATCGCCGCCGATGCAATCGAGCCGTCATCGCCCAATATCTCAATTGCCGCGAACTGCGAACTCCCACCGAACACGAACAACGAGAACCCGGCAGCCTGAAGCATGGACAACCCCGCCGCCGCTGCTCCTGCGCCGAAGACGATGCCGAATGGTGCGACGGCGGCCACGATGGATGCAGCCTGACGATGAATGGCGCGTCGCCGGGCATCATCATCGGCCTCGTCCACCGCCGTCACTGCTTCAGCCACCGAACGAGTCTGCCCGCTCACACCTGCCGATAGTTTCCACGGAGATGATCGTGCGCGACGGAGGGCCGTGACGGGCGAGGCGCGAACCATTCGCCGACCGGCAGCCTCGTTCAAAGTCAGGCGGCGCTCGCTGTCACCCAAGCGACAGGCGGAGTTCGACGAATGGATCGAGACGTGGGGATTGTCGATCGACGGTCCGCTTCTCGATTGGTCGGTGGTGTTCGGGCGCGCCGGCGACGTGGTCCTCGACATCGGGTTCGGCCACGGGGAATCGACCATCGAGATGGCCGCGGCACAGCCCGATATCGACGTGATCGGCGTCGAGGTCCACACCCCCGGGGCAGTCACCGTGCTCGACGCGATCGAGCACCGGGGGCTCCACCAGATCCGACTCGTCCACGGCGACGCACTGCCGTTCCTCGACCGGGTGCCGGCGGAGTCGCTCGCCGGCATCCGCGTGTACTTCCCCGACCCATGGACGAAGCGTCGCAACCACCATCGTCGGCTGATTCGGCCGGACATCCTCGCCGCCCTGGTCGACCGTGTGCGAGTAGGCGGCTTCTTGCACCTCGCGACCGACATCGCCGACTACGCCGAATCGATGCAGTCCGTCTGCGACGCAGAACCTCGCCTGATGGGTGGTGTCATCGAACGGCCCGAGTGGCGCCCCCTCACCCGTTTCGAGCAGCGTGGCCTCGACGCCGGACGCCAACCCACCGACCTCCACTACACCCGGGTTACATCTGGGGTCAGACCCCAGATGTAACGCCGGACGTCACAGCCTCCACGAGTCAGGCGGCTGGCACAGCGGATGTTGGACGCAGCTCGTCGAACGTATCGATCTTGCGGAGGGAGGGGAAGACAACGGCGAAGGTGGCTGCAACTGCAACGGTGATCAAACCACCACCGGCAATCGCCCACGGCACCCCGAACATGCGGGCCGCGACACCGCTCTCGAATGCTCCGAGTTCGTTCGACGCTCCGATGAAAACACCTTCGACGGCACTCACACGGCCGAGCTGATCGTCGGGTGTGACGAGCGGAACGATCGACCCGCGGATGAACATCGACACCATGTCGGCGGCTGAAATCACGACCAATGCAACGAACGCAACCGCGTAGTTGGTCGTCAACCCGAACACCATCGTGCCGAGCCCGAAAATCGCCACCACGATCAACAGCGTCGGGCCGACCCGTCGCGTCACCGGACGCACGGCGAGCCACAGGGCCATCACCGCCGCACCAATCCCGGGCGCCGCACGCAGCCAACCGTACGCGATGTCGCCGACGCCGAGTTGCTCGCTCGCAACGGCCGGGATGAGGGCGATCGCGCCGCCGAAGAGGACGGCGAACAGATCGAGTGAGATCGTTCCGAGCACGACGGGCGTGTGGCGTACGAACCGCAGACCCTCCAGCGCCGTGTGCAGTGTCGGCCGGTCGGTGATCCGCTCTGGTTCTCGGGCATAGACGACCATCAGGATCGGAATGATTGCGGCAAACTCGAGGACACCGGCAAGTGCGTAGGCCCAGCCGGGGCCGACCGAGTAGAGGAAACCACCCATCACCGGGCCAACGATGGCACTCGCTGTGAAGGTGGCAGTCCAGAGGGCGACGACCTGCGGGAACAGCTCGGGTGGTGTCAAGAGCGGGGCGATCGAACGACGCGAGGGCCCGATCATGGCATCAGTCGCTCCGAACAGGAACGCGAGGAAGAACAGTTGCCAGAGCGTTCCCGGCTCGACCACGCTGTACCAGACGAAGCCGGCAGCGCACAGCGTGCGAGCAAGAAGGAACAGCGCGGTGACCCGGCGCCGGTCGAATCGGTCGGCGACCCAGCCGCTGACCAGCACCAACAGCACCGCGGGAACGAACTGCGCCAGGCCGATGAAGGCAATGGACAGCGTGTCGCCCGAGATGTCGAACGCCTGCTTGAAGAGCACCGTGATGAGGATGTTCAGCCCGAGCGCGGCCAACGCAGTCGACAGCAGGTAC
>DASQFE010000515.1:0-10828 GCA_035633295.1 Ilumatobacteraceae bacterium
GCCAGGAGCTCGGCGGGGTCGTCCGTGGATCCGGATCCCGGGTCAGTCGTCCCCGGATCGGTCGGCGTCGGGTCCGGATCGGTTCCGGTCGGTTCGGTCGGTCGAGGGATCTCCTCGCCGAGGTCGCCACGGAAGCCGGGGAACAGCCTCAACAGCGCCTCGCTCAACGTGGGCGCCAACACGGAACGATCGTTGTAGGTGACGATGACGGCTCGGTACTCCGTCACCACGCCGGCGTTGGCAGCGTTCTGGGGCACCGAAACGTAATAGGGACGGACATACATGAGTCCGTCGGCCACCGGGACCACTTGCTGGTCGCCAAAGGCAACCTGGGTGCCACCCTCGCCGAGGTTGTCGACTGAAATGCGCCGCGAGATGTCCTCGGTCGACTCGGCGTTGCCGGCAACACGCAGCGGGCCGTCGGGCAGCTTGCCGTTGGCCTCTCCGACCACATAGGTCGTCAGTCGCCCGTAGCTCCCCGGATCACTCGAAGCGGTCATGTACGCCCGCAGTTCGGTGCGCTCATCGTTGGTCGAGAACGGCACGAACGGCCGGAACAGCACGAAGTTCTCCTCCGACGACTCCCCGGACGGCGCTGTATCGAACATCGTGTAGTACGGCGAGAACCGGCTGGCGTTCGACTCGGTCGCGAACGTGCTCTCAGCAGCTGTGGTCGCTGCGTCGGCTGCAACCACAGCCCCCGCGGCAGCAACCGACTGCGACGGCTGCGTGCCCGGCGCCTGCGCCACCGACCAGGCGTTGCCGTCACGCTGGAAGAACAGCTCCGCATCGATGCGGTACTTCGAATAGATATCGGTCTGGATGCGGAACAGATCTTCGGGATAGCGCAAGTGCTGCTGGAGCTCCTCTGGCATCTCACTCAACGGGGTGAAGAGATCGGGAAAGGCGCCGCGCCACGCCCGCAAGATCGGATCCTCTTCGTCGACGACGTAGAAGGTCGCCTCACCGGTGTAAGCATCGACCACCGCCTTGACGCTGTTGCGGACGTAGTTGTCGTTGTCGGCGAGGCCCGACCGTGACGACCGCTGCACGCTGCCGATGCGCTGGCCGTACGGGTAACGACTCGACGTCGTGTACGCGTCGGTGACCCACACGGCACGCCCGTCGATCGCCACCGGATACGGGTCGGAGTCGTACGACAGGAACGGGGCCAGCTTGTTGAGCCGATCGTTGACGCCGCGTACCCACAGCATCTGCGAATCCGGGTTGATCGCCCCTGAGCCGAGCACGTTGTAGTCGAGGAACGCCAGCGCGAAGGCGGCGCGCCGGGTGAATGAGTTCATCTCCACACCGCTGGTGCCCTCGTAGGAATGTGGCTCGTCGCATTCGCGCTCCGACGAGTCGCTGTTGGCAATCCCATAGCCGGAGAGGGTCGGGCTGAAGTACAGCTCCGGCCGCTCGAGCTCGACCGTGCGGTAGTCGGGGCGCTGGTTCGCGAGGACCCGACCCGCCGGCGCCAGCACCAGACCGCAGCCACGGGTGTTGATCAGGTGGAGACCCTGCCAGCTCTTGTTGGTGACGCCGCCGAGGGCCAGCTCTCGAGCAGCGATGAGCACTTCTTCGGGGTCTTCGCCGTCGAGGGGATACCGATCGACGTCGAGGTCATCGATTGTGAGACCGGCCACTTCAGCACGGTCGATGACGAATCGGGTCTTCAGCGCCTCCGGGTTCAGGAGACGCACGTTCTCGAGCGGCGCTAGGTTCTCCTCGAGTTGGTCGGTCGAGATCGGAGTGAAGTCCACCGAGCGGACATCGACCTCCGTCAGGCCAAGCGCCTGGCGCGTCGCGGTGACGTTGCGGTCGATGTAGGGCGCCTCGCGGACTTCCTGGTTCGGGTTGACCACGAGGGCCTGCACGAACGCCGGGTAGATGAGACCACCGACGATCGCCACGATGAGCCACAGCGCCGAAGCGATCAACGGCAGTCGGAACGACCCGCTGCGCACGACCGACAGATACAACCCGGCCGTCAGCAGCGCGATCAGGATCAACAACATGATCGCCGGGAGTTGCGCATTGACCACCGAGTAGGTGGCGCCCTGCACGATGCCCCGCTCGGTGTTGGTGATGGCATAACGGTCGAGCCAGTAGTCGCCCGCCTTGACCACGGCCAGCACCGCGAGCAGCACGGCGAGGTGGGCCTTGGTCGCCTGGCGCACCACCGGCACCGGCGACACGAAGACGACGCCGCCGTTGAGGATGTGCGCTGCTGCGGTGAGCAACAGCACCACGATCAGCGATGCATACAACCAGTTGAGAGTGAACGCCAGGAACGGCAACTGGAAGATGTAGAAGCCGACGTCGGCACCGAACTGAGCATCGGCGATGCCGAACTCGCGGGCATTACGGAACAGCAACCAGTCCTGCCACAAGGCCACGGCAGGAAGCGCCAGCAGCAGCGCGAACACGAGAGCGATGCCGTAGCGCACGAGGCGCAGGCGGTGGCCGAACACATCGTGGAACCGCTCGACGTACGGATGCACATTCGCCGGGAACGACACGGGCGCCACCCGGTCGGCAATCCACAGGTTCAGGCCGGCAATGACGGCGAAGACGCCGAAGAACACGGCGAAGAGGGTGACCTTGGCCTGCAACACACCCCAGAAGACATCCCCGCGATCGAGCGACTCGTGCCACAGGTAGTCGACGTAGAAGCGAGCGATCGCCCGCCCGAACACGAGGACGAACAACAACAACACTCCGAATGCGATGATGACACCGCGCCCGGTGAGACGGCGTCGAGGCCGATCGACAGAGACATCAGAACTGCGCCGCATTGGCGCATGACCCTAACGGCCGTCAGGAAGCAAGATGCATCGGCAGCCGACGTGTGCCGGAGCACACAGATGGCCGGTCGGGAACGCCTCGCCGGCCTTGACCGAACCGGCCAGCGAATTGTCGTCGCAATCGGAGCATCCCTGGTGGGTCGGGTCACAGATCCAAACCGCGGCGGTCCCCGTGCCGATCCCCGCGAGGATGCCGCGCCCGTGAGCGGTGCGGATCACGTCATCGAGCTGCTCATCGATGTGCTGGGTCTTCCATTCTCGGTAGATGGCCCGGACACGCTTGCTGATTCCGGCATTGTCGCCGTCGCCGTCGAGCACGCAGCGTTCGAGACGATCCCGCAACGGCTCGACCAGCCACTCGCCGAGCACGGCGTTGGCCGCCTTCGTCGCCGCCGCCACATCGCCCTTACGCAGCGGACCCGAGCCGGTTGGAGCAACCAGCGTCGCGCCCGCCTGCGCGGCGCCGACCAGGTCGTCGGAGATGGCGCCGCCATAACGAGCGAGGTGATCAGCGGCCGACGGCAACAGCGCATCGAGGGCACGCACCGGCTCGTTGCGCCGCAGTGTCTCCAGTACCTCGTTCTGCTCATCGGCGAGCACACGCTTGAGTTTGCGAGCAGCACCCACGATGAGCGGCGTGAGGTCGGCGTCGCGCTGCTCGAACGGCGTCGACTCGACCGTCTCGACGGTGTCGTTGGCTGCCAGCGACTCCGGCGCCCCTTCGCTGTCGGGCGAATCCACGACGTCCACGGTGTCAACGACCTCCGACTCGTCGACAGACGGGACCTCGACGTCGGCCAGGAGATCGTCGTCATCGGCCGGCTCGATTGTGACCGCCTCGGCACGCAGCCGTGCAAACAAATCGACCACCACGTCGTCGTCAACGACGTCGCCAGCCTCGACCTCCACTGCATCAGTCTCGACCTCAACGGCATCGACCTCGACGTCACCGGCATCGACTTCAGCATCGACCCCGACCATCTCGGCATCGTCGACGGCGATCTCGTCGACCGCGATCTCGTCGACCGCGATCTCCTCGACCGCGATCTCCTCGACCGCGGTCTCGTCCATCTCCGACACCAAGGCCTCGGCCACTTCGGTTGCTGCCTCGGGCCCGCCAGCAGCAGGGCGGGGCGAGTTCGGCACCATCACCGGTACCGGGCCCGTGGTCGGGGCCAGGTTCACGTATTCGTCGGGTTCGACGAGCGGCTGCAGCTCGGCGACCACCTCGATGGCCACGAGACGGGCCCGCTCGAACGACTGCATCAGGCGATCACGACCGAGAAGCAGTTGCTCGATCTGCTCGCGGGCCAACTCACGGCGGCGTGCAAGCTCGCTGAGCACCCGCTCGCGGTACGCACGCGCCTCGTTGACCATCTCTCGGCCCTGCTGCTTGGCCATCGCCAGTTCAGCCTCGGCGTCGGACGCCGCGTCGGTGCGCCGACGTGACGCCTCGATTCCGGCTTCCTCGCGCATGCGCATTGCCTCGTCGGCGGCCTCACTCAGCATCTGCGCAGCCGCACTCTCGGCTTTTTGGCGGATCTCGACACCGCTCTCGCGCGCAGTGACCAGCACCCGGGCGGTCTCCTCACCGAGTAGACGCGTCAGCGCGGCATCGTCCAACTGCGCAGAGTCGAGGTCGGGATTGGTCTGGGCGCTTCGCAACTCACGCTCGAGAAAGCGCTCGCGTTCTTGCAGTCGGCCGAGTTCGGCGGCGATCATTCGCAGGAAGTCGCGGACCTCAGCCTGGTCGTACCCGCGGCGGCTGGTATTGAAGCCGGCATCGGCGACCGACGCCGGCGACGACGGGTCGGGGCGTGAGAATGACATGGCCATGCGGTCAACGCTACGCAGTACGCGACTTCAGATGGTGGCAATCAGCGCACGCATGGCGCGAATCCGCCTCACGACACGGTGACGAGCGGATCGCCGCCCAGCTTCTCGAGTGCGGCGAGTGCCTCGTCGAGGGTCGCAACCGGAATGATCTCGACCTCGCCGCGCCCTGCATCCTCGAGACGTTGAAGCCCTCCAGGAGTCTTGAGTTCCGACTGGGACGCCGGCACCAGGAAGACTCGAATCCCTCGCTGGTGCACCGCCGATACCTTCTGCGCCAACCCACCGATTGCCCCCACCTCACCGTTGAGGTTGATGGTGCCCGTGACGGCGACGTTCTGGTCTCCGGTGAGCGCACCGGGCGACAACTCGTCGATCAACGCCAACGTGAAGGCCAGGCCCGCCGATGGGCCGCCGATGTCACCGGTGTCGATGTCGACTTCGAACGGGAGGTCGATTGCCCGCGTGTCGAACGGTACGAACCCGATGATCGTGCGATCAGGGTCGTCAGGCGATGCCGACAGCTCCACCGTGACGGTCTCCTCACCTTCACCGGGACGCTGGATGAGCAGGTCGATCTCGTCGCCCGGCTCCTTGGATTCGAGTACCGCACTGAGGTCGTCGACCGACTCGAGCCGGACCCCATCGGCTTCGATGATCCGGTCGGCGGGGTCGATCTGCTCGTCGGAGGGGAACCATTCCTCGCACTCGCCACCGTCGTCGGACGGCACCTTGCACAGCACGTCTTGGACAATCACGTCGCCGGCGGTGATCTCCACGTCGAAACCGAGCTTGGTCAGCGCCACGTACTGCGCCTCTTGCTCGGCACTGCGCATCATCTGCAGGTTGAACTCCTGGCGTTGGCTGGGCGTACGGGCCCCGAACTTGTCCTCCGTCGTGAGGAAGTCGACTGCCGGATCGTTGCGACCGGCAAGCCACGAAAGCGCCGACTGGTTCGGTGCCGTAACGGTCACGAACACGAAGCTGTTGTCGGGGTCGTATCGATTGACATCGTCAGGAAGTTCACCGAACACGATCCGATCGTTGACCGGATCGGCCGAGGCCGGCGTGAGCGCGTAAGGGGTGGGCTCCATCTCGCCCGTTCGCTCGTTCTCCTTGTCGGACACGAGGCTCGACGGCACCAGCGATGCCACACCGATCGCGGCGAGTGTGAGGAGGCCTACAGCGGCGAGCGCCCACGCCCACCACCGATTGCGGGGACGGTTCACTACCATGTCGGTTGTCGTGTCGGTCACGGATCTCACTACTTCGGCTGCATGGATGGCCGGCCTGGCCATGGTGGCGCTCGTTTTCGCCGGCTGGCGAAAGAATGCCAGAGCGACGCCCCGAACACCACGCGGGGAGCCCACCGACCGTCGGCGATGGGAACCGATCCCGATCGCCGAGACCGCGACATCCCTCTACAAACGTCCAAGCCTGCTGCGGCGATTGATGGCAGCGGTGACGGGATCGGCGATCGCAATCGTCATCGGGGCCGTCGTTGCGGTGGTCATCGCCTTCGCGACCGGTTGGCTCGTGACGACCCTGACCGATCTGCTGAAGACGTGACCGGCCCCAACCGACGCGCCGTCACGATCGCCGGCCATACCGGCGACACTGCCGTCGCCCGCGAGGGTCTGACGTCGGCGGATGGCACTGTGCGTGCTGCTGCAATCAGCGCACTCGAACGGCTCGGCGCACTCACTCACGGCGAGTTGATCGCCGCGCTCGCCGACCCCGAGGTGGTCGTTCGCCGACGTGTCTGCGAAATCGCCGCCCAGCATCCCGACGTCGATCTCGTAGCGGCGCTCGGCGATGACGATCCTCGAGTTGTGGAAGTCGCAGCGTGGGCGTGCGGCGAACACGAGTCGAATCGCGACGCCGTGATCGAGGCGCTCATTGCGCTCGCATCAACCGCCGAGGATGCCCTCGTGCGCGAAGCGGCCGTCGCCTCACTCGGAGCCATCGGCGACGAACGTGCGGTCACGACGATCATCGCTGCATGTTCGGACAAGCCGGCGGTGCGCCGCCGGGCCGTGCTCGCACTCGCACCGTTCGAGGGCAACGGTGTCGACGCCGCGATCGACCGGGCCCTGGAAGATCGCGACTGGCAGGTGCGCCAAGCCGCCGAGGATCTCCGCCGCGCCCAGGCATGACGACGCCGGCGACGCCGTCCACCAGGTTCTGGTGCCGACAGTCAGAACGTGTAGCGGTAGACGTTCGTGTCGCGGGCTTGAAAGCCGATTCGCTGGTAGAGGCGGTTGGCGGCTTCGCGTGACGGTCGGCTCGTGAGGCTGACATCCTTGGCGCCGCGGGCCTTCGCCTCGACGAGGGCGGCGAGGTTGAGCTCGGCCCCCACACCATGACCGCGCGCCTCGCCATCGACGACCACGTCTTCGATCCACGCCTTGAGCCCGGTCGGGATGCGGTAGAACGCAAGCGTCAGGCTGCCGAGAACCCGGCCATCAACGCGTGCGATGAACAGCACCGTGTCGGGGCTCGACACCAACTCGCGGAGTTGTTGAGCCGACGGTGCCGGCGACGACGACGACAGCTGCGGAATCAAGCGCTCGAACGCGTCGACCAGTTCGTCGTCGACACGCTCGACGCGCTCGATGCGGACGGAAGACGATGGATCATCGGAGGTCTCGCTCACGACCAGCTGACGCTAGCGCCTGACACCGGTAGCGTGGCGGCCGTGACAACCGAGCACGTCCGTTGGCTGGCAGAGCCCAACCTCAATCGACCGGTGCTCGTGGCCGCGTTCACCGGCTGGAACGATGCCGGCGACGCAGCATCGAGCGCGTTGCGGACGATGGTCGAATCGTGGGGAGCCCAGGCTCTTGCGGAAATCGATCCCGAGCCCTTCACCGACTTCGCCACTGTGCGGCCCTCGGTCCGCCTCGACGACGATCACCATCGGTCGATCGTCTGGCCGACCGTTGGCG
The DNA here is from genome assembly GCA_035633295.1 of Ilumatobacteraceae bacterium. GTDB lineage: Bacteria > Actinomycetota > Acidimicrobiia > Acidimicrobiales > Ilumatobacteraceae > Sva-07. The sequence goes on from DASQFE010000515.1 coordinate 7,589, forward strand.
TGTGGTCGGCATCGTTGCCCGGCACCGACGTGATCCTCGTGCTCGGCCCTGAGCCGGCGCTGCGGTGGCGACTGTTCTGCGAGCAGATCGACGGCATCGCCGATCGGTACGACGTCAACATGGCGATTTCACTCGGCGCACTGCTTGCCGACGTACCTCACTCGCGTGCGGTGCCGCTGATCGGCACGGCCACCGACGACCAGTTGATCGAGCGCTTCGAACTCCGCCGCTCCGAGTACGAAGGCCCGACAGGGATCGTCGGCGTACTCTACGACCACCTCAATCGCAGCGGCATGGCAACTGCCTCGCTGTGGGCAGCAGTGCCCGGATACGCGTCGCAGATCCCATCGCCGAAAGCAGCGCTTGCGCTCGTCGAGCGAGCCTGCTCGATGATCGGCACGCCGGCACCACTCGCTCGGCTCGCCGTGGAAGCGTCGGAGTACGACGCCCGTGTGGCAGCCATGATCGGCGACGACGACGACATGATCGAGTACCTGTTGCGACTCGAACAACTCACCGACGACGACACCGACGACGACCATCACATGGAGACCGAGACACCGGTCGACCCCGATGCCCTCGTCGAGGAAGTCGAACAGTTCCTCCGCGACCGCGATCCCGACTGAATCGGTCTTTCCGGACCCGACCCCAACAGACCGGCCCGGTCTTTCCGGACCCGACCCCAACAGACCGGTTACTCGGTGCGCCAGATGGGTGAGCGGACCGGATCGAACGTGGCGGGCGACTCGGCGCCGTCGATCGCAGCAAACGCCATCGGGCCCCACCACTGCGCTCCGGCCGTTGCCTCCGGCAGCGCATCGGCGCCGAACCAGCCGACATCGGCGGTTTCGAGCGGGTGCGGGCTCAACTCGCCCCCCGTTGCGACGCAGTGGAACAGCAGCATGTACATCCCGAACCGGCTGAACCCCATGCGCTGTCCGTCGACCACACCGAGTAGCCGCAACGGCTCGCAGTCGATGCCGGTCTCCTCGCTCACTTCATTGACCGCCACCTCCGCGGGCGAGTAGCCCACGTCGGCCCATCCGGTCGGGTAGAGCCAGATCCCCGAGTCCTTGCGCTGGACGAGCAGTATCTCACCGGCCTCGTTGCCGACAATCGCACCGACAGCCACCTTCGGCGTCACGTAGCCCGGTACGCCTTCGCCGATCGACTCCATCCACTCCTGCACGAAGTGATCGGTCTCACGCTGCACGGCGACCTCGTCGTCGAGCTCGCGGGCGCTGGCTTTGATGTCGGCGGCAACGTGCAGCACCTCCTCGAAGCGCTCGCGCTCGTAGAGGTTCTCGGTGAACCCCATGCCGGTGCGGGCGATCGCCGCCAACGTTTCGCTCCATCGCGCCAGGTCGCGCGCACTCACGGTCACGTCGCTCACGCTACGGCATCAGGCAACGGCATGGAGCAACGCGCGCGTGATCTCCTTGCGATATGCGGGATCCGTCACCAGCGCATCGTTGGCGCGCACGTAGAACGTGTCGACGACCTCCATCCCCATGGTCTGCACCGTTGCATGGCGGATGTCGAGGCCGAGTTCGCCGAGCGCCTTGGAGATGCGGTGGAGGATGCCGATCCTCGTCACCGCGCGCACCACGATCACGGTGGCGTTGCTCGAGGCCTCGTCGTCGAACACGACCGACGGCGGCCCTGGCGTCGCGGCCTGCGTTCGCCGACGTCGACGGTAGGTCTGGGCGCGCTCGGCCAACCGGGCTTCGATCGCGAGTTGGTGTGCCAGCGCCCGACCCAGATCAGCCTTCACCGCCCGCCAGTTGAGCCCGCCGTCGGGCACCACGATGCGAAACTGCGATGCAGCAATTCCGCCTTCGTCGGAGTGCGCCTGGGCGCTGACCACGTCGAGGCCGTGCAACGACAGCACACCGGCGATGCGGCTGAAGTTCCCAGCCGCGTCAGGGCTCACCACGGTGATCACATCGTCGCGGCGGGAGATGTCGAGTTCACCGATCGCCATCGCGGCAAGGGTCTCGGCATCGGGGAACAGGCGCCACGTGACTTCCGAAACGTCACCGCCACCGAGTACGTGACGCACCCGCTCCACCAGTTCGGCGACGAGCCCCTCCTTCCAGTCGCCCCACGCCGCTGGGCCGGTGGCCAGCGAGTCGGCCTCGGTCAGCGCATGGAGGAGGTCGAGCACCTCGACCGTCTTCACTGCGTTGGCGACGTGGCTGATCGTGGCCGGGTCGGTGAGGTCACGCCGCATTGCGACGTCGGGCAGCAACAGGTGCTGCTCGATGAGCGTCACGAGCACCTCGACGTCGGCGTGCACGAGCCCGAGCTTCGGGCCGATCGAGCGGATCAACTCCATGCCCACCACCGTGTGATCGCCGGGGTACCCCTTCCCGAGATCGTGGAACAGGCCACCGAGCACGAGCAGGTCAGGGCGCGTGACGCGACCGACGAGGTCAGCTGCGTTGGCGGCCGCCTCCCAGAGATGGCGGTCGACGGTGAAGCGGTGGTAGGCGTTGCGCTGCGGCTTCGACCTCACGGGCTCCCACTCGGGAAGCAGCCGGGCAACGAGATTGCGTTGATCGAGCGATTCGAGCACCGGCACCGCTCGATGCCCTTCCAACAAGAGGGCGATCAGATCGTCGGTGGCGCCGACCGGCCACGGGCCGGGCCAGCCGACCGCCTCGTGGTTGAGGCGATCAAGTGTCGATCTGCCGATTCGTGCGCCATGTCGTGCGGCTGCAACCGCCGTCTGCAGCACCAACGTACTGTCAGAGGCGGGATCGGCCGACGCTGCCAGCTCGATCTCACCGTTACGCAGGACGACGCCAGGGGCAACCGCCCGTTCGCCGGCGGCAGGGGCGACTTCGACCCGACCCCAGTTCTCCTCGCACAGCCAACCAACGGTCCGCCCCGCTGCCGCGACGTCGGTCATCATGTGGTCGGCGTCGTTCCAGCCTCCGGCCGCAGCCGCCGCATCCTGATCTTCGAGGCGCAGCACATCGCCGGCGCGTTCGGTCGACCGGTGCAAGGCCACCCGAGCTCGCAACAACACGTCGTAGCAGTGACCGAGATCAACGAGGTCTTCGGCGCGCAGGTCGAGGCCCGCCTCCTGGGCCCACCAGAGCGACTGCACGTCGCGTAGACCACCGTGGCCGTCTTTCAGGTCAGGCTCGAGCCGGTAGGCAACGTCACCCGCCGATTCCTCCCGCTCGCGCACCCGGGCGCGCAGCTCGCGGAGGAACTTCGGCGCGTTCGACC
>DASQFE010000516.1:0-7908 GCA_035633295.1 Ilumatobacteraceae bacterium
GCACCCATGATGGATCGGTCTGCGGCACAACCAGGATGTCGCCGGGTTCGAGCCATCAGTTCCACGAGGCCGGCCGGGTCACCTGAGACCAGATTGGCCCGACCCGGTCATGAGGATGGACGATCGTATGAACATCACTGACGAAGCCGTGCAGACCCTGCTGGATGAACGCGAGACCGTGCAGAACCCGCCGCTGAACCCACTGCTGATCCGGGATCAGGCATTGAAGAGAAGGCCGCTGCCGTAGGATTTCGTTACCTCGAACTTGCGAGCAGCGTGAACCAGAACAGCAGTGTGAACAAAATCAGTGTCATCACGTCGGACGTGTCCGACCAGTTCTTCGCGCCCGTGGATGCCCGCAGGGTCTCGACGGTCGGTCGTGCATCGATCATCGGGGTCGTTGGCATCATCATCATGTACCTGGCCATCGGGTCGCTCTTCGCCCTCGAGCAGCCACCGTTCATCGGCGCCGACGAAAAGGCGCATCTCGGCTATGCCCACGTCGTGGCCGACGGCTCACTTCCGACGATCGACCAACTCCAGCCGGTCCCGATCTGGGCCCGCCAGTGGATGGGCGAGTGGGTCTCCACCACGCCGTTCGCCAATCGGACGATCTGGGTCGCCAATCATCCGCCGCTGTACTACGTGTCGGTTGCGCCGCTGATCTGGTTCTCCGAGCTCACGCAGCGCCCTGACGGTGGCCTGCTCCTCATGCGTTTGGCCAACATTGCGTGGGGCGCCATCGGGCTTGCGTTCACCTACGCAATTGCGAGCGAGGTCACGAAATCACGACGGATCGCACTCGTGTCGACCGGCGTCGCAGCGATGGTCACCCAGCTGTACGCGTCGCTGTCGCTCGGCATGAGCGATGGGATGGCGTTTGCAGCTGGCGCCGCAGTCACCTGGGCGGGTCTGCGATGTCTGAACCGTGGGACGACGTCCCGCAACCTCTTGCTGCTCGCACTGACGACGGCAGTAGCGACCGGTACCCGGGCGGCCACGATGCTCGTTGCGTTCTCGGTCGTTGCCACGGTTGCTGCGTTCGAGTACGCGAAGCCCGTCCCTACGAACAGTGATCGCCGACGGTCCGCGTTGCGTGTCGGTTTCATCGGCATCCTTCCGGCCGCGCTGCTCTTCGGGTGGTTCTATCTGCGCAACATCGTGCTCTACGGCGACATCGGTGCGTCCAGCTACCTACTCGAGCGGTTCGATCGTGAACCGAGTGGCAGCATCGTGTCGACGCTGCTCAGAGATGGGATGTGGCGGTCGCTGTATGGGCGATCGATGAGCCCGCTCACCTACGGCGGCGGTCGTCCGACGGGCATGTTGGTGATTGCCGCCATCGCCGTCGTCGGCCTCGTGGCCGCCGTCATCGCCCGGCGAACCGGCGATCGCGACCAGTCGGGCGAGCGCTACGGCATCGCAAGGCGCTCGATCCTGTTGCTCGTCATCGGTGTCGGGGTGACCGTCTATTACATCGCCGAGCACGTGAGCGGCGGCGGCTACCTCCACCCGCGCTATGTGTTCCCGGTGCTCGGCTCCGTGGCGACGCTGTTCGTCATCGGCTTCGATCGGATCGCACCTCGAATCCTCCCGGTCGCCGTCCTCATCGGGATGGCCACGTGGACGCTCGTCCAGTTGCCGGTCGGAGTCGATCCGTCGCTGAGCAGTCGTCCACGCGACGAGGGCCGGCTCGCGCCGATCGCGCTGCGGACGCTGCCGGGCTCGGACTGGTGGCGATCGTTCACCGCGTTGTGGATCGTCGTCGGCTGCGTGATCGCAGCGGCAGCGATTGCCGCAGTGGTGTTCGGGCGCGGTCCGCTGGCCGACGTCGAGCTCACCCCTGATTCTTCCAGCCGTTCCGGTACGTGACCTCGTTCGCGGGCTTGCGGCTCGCCGGCGACTCGGTCGGGATCGACGCATCCAGTTTCCGTCAGGCCGGGTTCGACCGGCCGGCCAACGGCCGACCGCTCGGATCCTGATGCCACGTCTCGCGAAGGAGTGCGCCGCACTCGACCTCACCGGATTCGCCCTGGTCGACGGCGACCGGGAGATGACCGCGGCCGGTCCGTCACAATTGGGGTCTGACCCCAATTGTGATCAGAAGACGGGGACTTCGACGTGGCGGCCGAACACGTCGGCCATGGCGCCCATCATCTCGCCGAGTGTGACGTAGGCGCGTGATGCGTCGATCAATGTCGGCATCAGGTTGATGTTGGGGTCGGCGGCTTCGGTGCGCAGGCGGGCGAGCGCGTCGTCGACATCGTGTTGGTTGCGGCGGGCGCGAACGGCATCGAGCCGCTTGCGCTGACGGGTTTCATCCTCGCCGGTGATGCGGAGGAGTTCGAGTTCGTCGTCGTTGCCCTCGGTGTACGCGTTGACGCCGACGACGATCCGCTCGCCACTGTTGAACGACCGTTCGAGGTCGTAGGCGGAGTCGCTGATGCGGCGTTGGAACCAGTTGTCGTCGATGGCGGCAATGACACCGTCGAGCATTGATCCGTCGCCGATCTCGTCGAGGTAGGTGAAGATCTCCTCGGCCTGCCGTTCGATTTCGTCGGTCAACGCCTCCACGTAGTGCGACCCGCCGAGCGGGTCGGCGACGTGGACGACGTTGGTTTCGTTGGCGATGATCTGCTGGGTTCGCAGAGCGATTCTGGCGGTCTTCTCGGTGGGCAGTGCCATTGCTTCGTCCATCGAGTTCGTGTGCAACGACTGCGTGCCGCCGAGCACCCCGGCGAGTGCTTCGATCGCCGTGCGCACGATGTTCAACTCGGGCTGCTGCGCTGTGAGCGACACACCGGCGGTCTGGGTGTGGAACCGCAGCTGCAGCGACTTTTCGAGTTCGGCGCCATAGCGATCGCGCATCCAGCGCGACCAGATACGGCGAGCGGCTCGGTACTTGCAGATCTCCTCGAAGAAGTCGATGTGCGCGTTGAAGAAGAACGACAGACGGGGAGCAAACGCATCGACCGGCAGGCCTGCCTGCAGCGCGAGTTCGACGTACGCGAACCCGTTCGCCAGCGTGAATGCCAGCTCCTCGACCGCAGTGGAGCCGGCCTCACGGATGTGGTAGCCGGAAATCGAGATCGAGTGCCAGCGCGGCATCTCTGCTGCAGTGAACTGCATCGTGTCGCGAACCAGACGCATCGACTGGCGAGGCGGGAACACGAACTCCTTCTGTGCCTGGTACTCCTTCAGGATGTCGTTCTGCAGGGTGCCGCCGAGGCGGGACCGGTGCACGCCGGAGCTCTCGGCCTGCGCAACGAACATGGCGAAGATCGGCGCCGCGGGGCTGTTGATCGTCATCGAAGTGGTGATCTCGCCGAGGTCGATGCCGGCATACAGGTCTTCCATGTCGGCGAGGCTGTCGATGGCCACCCCGCAGCGGCCGACTTCGCCGAGCGACATCGGGTCGTCGGAGTCGAGGCCGAGCAGCGTGGGCATGTCGAACGCCGTCGACAATCCGTCACCGCCGGAGTTGATGATCTCCTTGAACCGCCAGTTGGTGTCCTCGGCCGTGCCGAACCCGGCGAACATGCGCATGGTCCACAGCTTCGAGCGGTACATCGACGCATAGGGCCCGCGTGTGTACGGGTACTGGCCGGGGAACTCGCCATCGTCGGGGCCGTAGACACCATCGAGTGGGATCCCCGACATGGTGGTGAACGGCACCGGACGGGTCTTGGAACCTTCGACGTCGTCCTGCCAGATCTCGCGTGGATTCCGATCGGTCATCGCGGCATCGTACCGATGGCGGCTCAGCCTCTCGGGATCAGAAGCTGCCCTCGTGCGTGCGGTCGATTCGCTGAAGCACGATCAGGTCCTCGTGGAGCTCCATCCAGACGTCGTGGAATGATTCGCACATCACGCCGGTGAACTGTTTCGTCTCACCGCCCGCAACTCTCGTCGACGCCGAGGTCAGACGTGGTCCATAGCGGGCGAGTCGCGGTTCGGCCGTCGCGAAGGCAGCGATCACCGGCTGCGCATCAGCGTTGAGGTGTTCGAGCCGCTCGATGCACCCGAAGTCGTAGTCAGCATCGCTGTGATCGTTGGGCAGGTCGTCGCGCATCTGCCACGTCGTGCACAGCGACTTGAATGCGTCGTTCAACATGAGGAAGTCGAGATACGGCTGCTTGAGGGCCGCGCGGAGTGTGTCGGTGGCGTAGGAGTCGAGCAGTGCCTCCTGGCGAAGCTTTCCGTCGGGAAGCAAGCCGTACATGGAGCGCGCTTCGACGAAGCGGACCAGCCCCGACGCCACCATCTGATCGAGGAGGTCGGCTGGATGGGCTCCGAGGCTCGCGGCGAGGCCGTCCGGGGTCGCAAACCCACGGATCCGCAGGACGTGGAGTACCAGGGTCTCATCGATCGCACCGACACTTGCGTCGTCAACGTGTGCGCTCACGTCATCACTCGATGCCGCCACCGGTTCGTCGAAGCGGAACTGCACATCGTGCAGGCGGACGCGGCCGGAGTCGAGCAGCGCCTGCGCAACGGCGAGGCGGGCCATCGGTACCCGAAACGGAGAGCAACTGACAGAGTCGACGCCCTGGCGGACCAGGAAATCGGCCGACGCGGTATGGCCGGTGTGCTCGCCGCATGCGCCGAGTTCGATGTTGGGCCTGGTCGACCGGGCAAGCTCGCAGGCGATGCGGATCAACTCGCCGACGCCGTCCTGGTCGAGCACCGCAAACGGATTGGCCGGGAGGATCCCGAGTGCTTGATACGCAGGAAGAAGGCGAGCTTCGACGTCGTCGCGGCTGAACGCGAACGTCATCTGGGTGAGGTCGTTGGTGCCGAACGAGAAGAAGTCGGCATGCTCGGCGAGCGCGCCGGCGGTCAGTGCCGCCCTGGGCGTTTCGATCATGGCGCCGACGGTGACGACGTTGGATGCCAACTCGGGATGACCGATCTCGTCGAGCACGCCGGTCACCCAGCTGCGCGCGATGCGCAGCTCCTCGGCATCGACGACGAGGGGGATCATGACCTCGACATGGGGGTGCATCCCCCGCTCGAAGAAGTGGGCCGCAGCGGCGCACAGTGCCCGGACCTGCATTTCGTACAGCCCGGGTCGCAGGACCCCGAGGCGCACACCACGCGTGCCGATCATCGGGTTCGTCTCGTGGAGCCGGCGAACCGCCGCCAGCTCGGCGCAGCCGGCGTCGTCGAGTTCGCCGCGGGCCTCGCAGGCAACGAGATCGAGGAGGTCGGGCAGGAACTCATGCAGTGGTGGGTCGAGGAGGCGAACGGTGACAGGGAGGCCGTCCATGGCCTCGAGCACGGCCTCGAAGTCGGAAATTTGGGCCTCTTCCAGCTCGCCGAGTGCGGCGGCCTGGGTCGCCGGATCGTGGCTGAGGATCAGTCGACGCATGATCGGCAGCCGATCGGCGGCGAGGAACATGTGCTCGGTGCGGCACAAGCCGATGCCCTGCGCTCCGAGACGACGGGCGAACGTTGCGTCGTCTGCGGTGTCGGCATTCGCCCTGACCTGGATGTGGCCCCGGGACACGTCGTCGGCCCAGGCGAGCAGCGTGTCGAGTTCTGGCGGAGGCACCGATCCGAACGTGTCGAGCGCCCCGAGATAGATGTTTCCCGTGCTGCCATCGATCGTGATCACCTCGCCGGCTTCGAGCACAGTGGAGCCGATGGTGACGGTGGTGCCGGCGATGTGCACGTCTGCTGCACCGACCACGGCTGGGATGCCCCAGCCCCGCGCAACGACCGCCGCATGGCTGACGAGTCCTCCTCGGTGCGTGACGATGCCCTTGGCGGCCTGCATAGCCACGACGTCGTCGAGCGACGTCTCGGGTCGCACGAGGATGACGTCCTCACCTGATGCTGCGGCCTCGATCGCGGCGTCGGCACTCAGTACGATCCGGCCACGTGCCGCGCCGGGTGACGCCGGAAGGCCGGCACCGATGGGTGTGGCATCGCCGACGTCATCCAAGCTGGTGTGGAAGAAGACGGCGAGGTCCTCCGGATGCACGGATCGGAGGGCAGCGTCGATGGTCTCGACGCTCCGGGCAGCGAGCGCGCCATGAACCGCTGTTGCAATCGATTCGCTCGGATTCGCCCTCACGCGTCGAACCTAGCGATTGCCGCGGTTACGTTTCTACATGGAGCGATGCGGGTACGACCTATGATCTCGCCACCGTTCGAGCAAGGGGACCAGCATGCGCAGAGTGTTGATTGTTGCCAACCGAACTGTCGGCGGTGACGATCTGGCCGACGAGGTGCGTCGGCGGGTCCGTGATGGCAGCTCGGAGTTCCATCTGCTTGTGCCGATCGCCAGCCCGGTGTCGGCGGCCGTGGCCATCGGTACGGCGGTTGGCGACGCGGCGAACATGTCGCCCACTGCGTCGTTCGAGGTCAGCGACGAACGTCGGATTGCACGAGATCGGTTGGCGTTCGGCCTCGACTGGTTGACCTCTCTTGGCGCCTCAGCCGCCGGAGAGTTGACGACCGACTGCGACGTAGCAGCCGTCGTTACCCGAATCGTCGACGCGTCGGCGACCGACGATGCCTCGTCGATCGCCGAGGTCATCGTGTCGACCCTGCCCACGACGATCTCGCGGTGGCTCCGCCAGGATCTGCCGCACCGGATCGCACACCGGGTGACGATTCCGGTCACGGTGATCACCGGCACGGCATGAGCGCATCATGCAGGTGACGTTCTGGGGGACGCGAGGGTCGATCGCCAAAGCGGGACGCTCAACGCTCCGATTCGGTGGCAACACCTCGTGCGTGTCGGTTCGCTCCGATGCCGGAACACAGATCGTCATCGACTGCGGCACCGGCGCCCATGGCCTCGGCCAGCACCTGCTCGCCGAGGCCCACGGCGCAGCCATCGACGGGCACATCCTGATCAGCCACACCCACTGGGATCACATCCAGGGGCTTCCTTTCTTCGCGCCGCTCTTCCACGCCGGCAACCGCTGGGAGCTGTACGGCCCGAGCGGTCTGGGTGCATCGCTCAGTGAGATCCTTGCGGGTCAGATGGAGTACCGCTACTTCCCGATTGCGATCGAGCAGCTGTCGGCCGACGTCGACCATCATGACCTCGTTGAAGGGACCTTCGACATCGACGATGTCCGCGTTGACACGCAGTACCTCAACCACCCGGCGCTCACGCTCGGCTATCGCCTCGAGGTCGACGGCGCGACCGTCGTGTACGCATCCGACCACGAGCCGCATGATCGTTCACTTGCGTCCGGTGGCGATGTCGGACGTAACCGCCACGATGAAGCGCACGCTCGGTTCATCTCCGGTGCCGATTTGCTGATCCATGACGCGCAGTACCTCGCATCGGAGTACAGCGATCACATCGGGTGGGGCCACAGCACCGTCGAGTACGTGGTCGAGATTGCGCGCCGCGCCGACGTCGCCCGAGTGGCGCTTTACCACCACGACCCGAATCGCACCGACAGCGACGTCGACGAACTCGTCGCCCGCGCTCACGCTCACGCTGCTGCGTGCGGGTACAGCGGTGAGATCTTCGCGGCCGAGGAGGGCATGGTCATCGAGCTCCGCAGCAAATCGGTGCGGCGCGGGACCGACGATCGACCAGAGCAGCGCGTCGCTACGTCGGCGCTCGTGCCGTACTCGACGACGGTGGTGGTGTGCGCTCGATCACCCGAGATCGTCGACGCACTCGGTGAGGCGGTGCGGGCCGAACAGCTCGATGTCACCATCGTGGACGACCCGCAAGAGGCGTTCGAGGCGGTGCGAACCCATCGGCCCGGCATTGTCCTCGTCGAAGCGATCGAGGGCACTGACGGGTTCGACCTGGCGGCGGCGACCCGTGGGCTCGACGCCCCGTACGGCGTCGACGTGCCGTTGATCATGGTTGGCCGGACGAGCGCCCGGTGGCGCCCCGACTCCGAGGAAACGAACATCACCGAGTGGCTG
>DASQFE010000517.1:0-26654 GCA_035633295.1 Ilumatobacteraceae bacterium
AAGAAGTCGCGCGGGTCGCCGGGCAGGTTCGACGTCATGATCAGCACGGTGTTGGTGAAGTCGACCGTGCGACCCTGGCCGTCGGTGAGGCGTCCGTCGTCGAACACCTGCAGCAGGACGTTGAACACGTCGGGGTGCGCCTTCTCGATCTCGTCGAGCAGCACCACGGAGTACGGGCGACGACGCACCGCCTCCGTGAGCTGTCCACCCTCGTCGTAGCCGACGTAACCGGGGGGCGCGCCGATGAGGCGCGACACCGAGAACTTCTCCATGTACTCGCCCATGTCGATGCGCACCATCGACTTCTCGTCGTCGAAGAGGAACTCGGCGAGCGCACGCGCCAGCTCGGTCTTGCCGACGCCGGTGGGGCCGAGGAACATGAACGACCCGATCGGCCGATTGGGGTCGGACAGCCCGGCACGGCTGCGCCGGATGGCGTTGGCCACGGCGACGACCGCGTTGTCCTGGCCGATGACGCGCTCGTGGAGCAACTCTTCGAGGTGGACGAGCTTGGAGGTCTCCGACTCCATGAGGCGGTTGAGCGGAATGCCGGTGGCCTTGGCGACGACCTCGGCGATGTCCTCGGCGTCGACCTCCTCTTTGAGCATCGCGCCGGTCTCCTGAATCGACGCCAGGTGGGCGGTCGCCTCCTCGATGCGACGTTCGAGTTCGGGGATGCGGCCGTATCGGATCTCGGCGGCGGCGGCGAGGTCGGTCTCGCGCTCGACCTGCGTGCGCAGACCTTCGAGTTCTTCCTTCAGCGAACGGATGGCGTCGATCGCCTGCTTCTCCTGCTCCCACCGTTGCTTCATCTCGCCGAGCTGCACATTGAGCGTGGCGAGCTCGTCGTGCAGCGCGCCGAGGCGCTCCTTGGATGCGGCATCGGTCTCCTTGTCGAGGGCGACCTGCTCGATCTCGAGTTGGAAGATACGACGTTGGACGACGTCGATCTCGGTCGGCAGCGAGTCGATCTCGATGCGCAGCTTCGACGCCGCCTCGTCCATGAGGTCGATGGCCTTGTCGGGGAGGAACCGACTGGTGATGTAGCGGTCGGACAGTACCGCTGCGCTGACGAGCGCCGAGTCCTGGATCCGCACGCCGTGGTGCACCTCGTAGCGCTCTTTCAACCCGCGCAGAATGCCGATCGTGTCCTCGACGCTGGGCTCGCCGACGTACACCTGCTGGAAACGGCGCTCGAGTGCAGGGTCCTTCTCGACGTGCTTGCGGTACTCGTCGAGGGTGGTGGCGCCGATCATTCGCAGCTCGCCGCGCGCCAGCATCGGCTTGATCATGTTGCCGGCATCCATCGCCCCCTCGGCACCACCGGCACCGACGATCGTGTGGAGCTCATCGACGAAGGTGATGATCTCGCCTTCGGCATCGGTGATCTCCTTGAGCACGGCCTTGAGCCGTTCCTCGAACTCGCCGCGGTACTTCGCGCCGGCGATCATCGAACCGATGTCGAGGGAGATCAGCCGCTTGTTCTTGAGGCCCTCCGGCACGTCGCCGTCGGCGATGCGCGAGGCGAGGCCTTCGACGATGGCGGTCTTGCCGACGCCGGGCTCGCCGATGAGCACCGGGTTGTTCTTCGAGCGGCGCGAGAGCACCTGGATGCAGCGCCGGATCTCCTCGTCGCGCCCGATGACCGGATCGATCTTGCCGCTGGCGGCCAACGCCGTGAGGTCCTGGCCGTACTTCTCGAGCGCGGCGAACTTCTCCTCGGGGCTCTGGTCGGTGACGCGATGCGAGCCGCGTACCTCCTTCAACACCTGGAGCAGCTCCTCGGAGCCGACGTCGAGGCGGGCGTTCATCGCAAGGAGGAGATGCTCCACCGAGAGGAAGTCGTCGCGCAGATCCTTGCGGTAGGTCTCTGCGTTCTCGACGATGTTGGTGAGTTCCTTGCTCATCCGCGGCTCGGCACCGCCGTATGCCTTGGGGAGCTTCTGGATCGCTTCGTCGGCGCGGTTGCGCACCATGAGCGGGGCCTGGCCGAGCTTGGCGAGCACCGCCGGGACGATCGTTCCCTCTTGGCGCATCATGGCGCCGAGCACGTGATCGGGGGTCAACTCGGGGTTCGACAACTCCTTGGCCTGATCGATGGCGGCCGAGAACGCCTCCTGGGTCTTCAGTGTCCACTTCTTCGGGTCGATCGCCATTACTCTGCTCCCTCACTCAATAAATCTAAGTGCGACCATATCAAGATTTGTCCTCGTTCGTCGTGTCGGACACCATGCGTAACAGATTCGCCAGATCGTCGGCAGTGGAGGCCAGATCCTTGTACCCGCGCACATCACTCGGCATCGATTCGAGCGCCGCGGCGAACCGAGCCGAAACCTCAGAGGTCGCACACGCCAACAGGATCGGAGTCACATAGGTGCGGATGGTGAACAGCACGCAGCCGGTGCCCGGCAAGCGCCGCAGGGTCTCGCGCTCGACACGCAGGTAGTGCTCATCTGGCGCCGGCTCGACCGGGCGGGCCTGTGCGGTACCGTCGATCGGCGTGTACCAGTCGGCGGTGTCGAGCACGCCCCATCCGAGACGCCAGAAGCTGCGCTCGGGCGTGAGGCGATCAAAGAAACCGTCGATCGGGGCTTCGAGTTGGTCATTGAGGCGGTCGACCGGCCCGTGCACACCCGCCATCGAGAGGCCGAGCTTCGAGCGCAGGTCCCACCGGTTCGGGAAGCACACCGAGCCGCCGCCGAACACCAGCCGACCGTCACGCTCGACGAGCAGCACGAGGTCTTCGGGCACGAGCCGGGCTGCTGCATCGAGCGGGTGGAGCTCGGTGTCGAGGGCGGTATCGCCGTGCCTCTCGGGCCAGCGCCTTCGGAGGTGGCCGACAAGCGTGTCGGCGACCTCCTGCGATTCGTCGGCGACTCGATCGTCGAGCACGGCAAACACCGTGTCCGCGTGCGTCTCCATCAGGCGGGGCTTGGCGGCGATCGCCGCGTCAGCGTCGGCGCCGAGTTCGATCCAATCGTGCAGGTCGAGCGGTCGCACCCCGAGCCGCCACCGGAACGCATCTTGGCCAGCGGGCGCCGGCCCGTCCATGAACGGCAGGTAGGGCGGCGTGGACACGGTGGCCCCCACGGGTTCCATCATCACGACGCTAACCCCCCAGCCCCGGAGAGCGATGAGCCAACCGCCCGGATACGGGCTTTTCGCTCATCGCTCGGGGTGCGTGAATGTGTCGTGGTCGATTGGCACACCTGAGGTGGTCAAGGCCTACGAGTTCGCCGAACTCGCAGGCGTCGACGAGTTGATCACCGCCCACTCGTCGCCGACGCCAGTCGCTCAGGCGGTTGCGGCCAGTGCCGCGATCCGCAAGACGGTGTTCCAGTTGCGGGCCGTGCCGACGCCAATCTCGGGTAGGCGATTCACGGCGACAGCGAGCTTCGAGCGGCCCATGCCGGCGGGGAGGTGGAGGTAGACCTCCGATCCCCTGACGGCCATCGCTTCGGGAGCGAAGGCCGTTGCGTCGAACGCCCTGATCGCATCGGATGCTGGAGCCGGCAGGAACACGACATGGACATGCCGGGCCGGGTCGAGGGCGTCCGGGAACGGGCGACGAGCAACCACCTCGACCCACTGCCGAGCCGTTCGGACGATGACCGGCACCTCCAGCCCCGTCGCCGAGCGGATGCCCTCGACGAGTCCGTCTCTGGCCACCTCGGGGTCGAGAGTGGTCGAGGCCACGAGATTCCCGCTCTGGATGTACGTGCGTACGTCGACGAACCCCACACCAGCGGCGATCTCGCGCAACGTAGCCATCGGCAGCTTGTTGTGACCGCCAACATTGATGCCACGCAGCAGGGTGATGACCGTGGTCGACGCGTCCGTCATCACAAGAGTCTGGCGCAGCTCCGCGTCGGCCGCGGAACGGTCGAGATGCGACACTGCGCACGAGACACTGACCGAAGGGGAGCGCGAGATGAGCGAGAACAGCACCAACGTCGACGTGGTCATCGTGGGGGCCGGGTTCGCCGGCATGTACCAGCTGTACCGGATGCGCGAGGCCGGCTTCAGTGCCGTCGTGCTCGAGGCCGCCGACGACGTTGGCGGAACCTGGTACTGGAATCGTTACCCCGGCGCCCGTTGCGACATCCTGACGGTCGACTACTCCTACAGCTGGGACCCCGAGCTGGAGAAGGAATGGACCTGGTCGGAGCGCTACGCGGCCCAACCCGAGATTCTCCGCTACGCCCAGTTCGTGGCCGACAAGCACGACCTACGACGCGACATCCGCTTCAACACCCGGGTCGAGTCGGCCGAGTGGAACGACGCAACGAGGCGTTGGACGATCCACACCGACACGGGCAACGACGTCGCTGCGAAGTTCTACGTGATGGCCACGGGCTGCCTGTCGATGCCAAAGGTGCCCGACATCGAAGGCACCGAGCGGTTCGCCGGCGAGGTCTACTTCACCAGCACCTGGCCCCACGACGGCGTCGACTTCACGGGCAAGCGGGTCGCCGTGATCGGCACCGGATCGTCGGCCGTGCAGTCGATCCCGATCATCGCCGGCCAGGCGGCACAGCTCACCGTCTTCCAGCGGACGCCCAACTTCTCGATCCCGGCGCGCAACGGCCCGATCTCAGACGAACGTCTCGCCGACTACCGCAGCGACCCAGTTGCCTACCGAGAAGCCGCGCGGTGGTCCGGCGCCGGCGTGCCGCGCGCGACCCCTCTCGAGGGCGCGCTGATGGTGTCAGACGAGGAACGCCTGGAGCGCTATGAGGCCATGTGGGAAGCGAGCGAACTACTCGGCGTCACCGGGACGTTCAACGACACATTGACCCTGGCCGAGAGCAACGACACGCTTCGTGACTTCATCCACGGCAAGATCCGCTCGACCGTGCACGATCCCGAGGTCGCCGAGGCGCTCTGTCCGACCAACCACTACGTGGGGACCAAGCGCGCCTGCCTCGACACGAACTACTACGAGACATACAACCTCCCTCATGTCCGTCTCGTCGACCTGCGCAAACAGCCCATCACGACGATCACCGAGACCGGCATCGACACCAGCGGCGAACAGTTCGAATTCGACGCCATCGTGTTCGCCACAGGCTTCGACGCGATGACCGGAGCGATCGTCGGCGTCGACATCACCGGATGCGACGGCGTGACCCTCCGCGACAAGTGGGACCACGGGCCCATCACCTACCTCGGGCTGATGACGAAGGGATTCCCGAACCTCTTCATGATCACCGGGCCCGGCAGTCCGTCAGTGTTGTCGAACATGATGGTGTCGATCGAACAGCACGTCGACCTGATCACCGACACGCTCATCCATCTGCGATCCAACGGATTCGACACGATCGAACCGACGGAGCTTGCCGAGACGAGATGGGTTCAGCACGGCAACGAGTTCGCCGACCTCACCCTCGCCCCGACCGCCAACTCCTGGTACATGGGCGTCAACGTCCCCGGCAAGCCGCAAGTGTTCCTCCCGTACATCGGCGGGGTCGACAGATATCGGGCGGCCTGCAACGAGGTCGTCGAACGCGACTACCTCGGCTTCGTGCTCGACGGACCCGACGGGCCTGTGGTCCACGACGGCATCATCCGCGAACTCAAGCCGGACGTCGCCGGACTGCTCGACGCAATGGCCGAACTCGGCCTGCCACCGATCGAGTCGATGTCGGTCGACGATGCCCGCGCCTTCATGGAGGCATCGGGTGCGATGAGCCCACCCGGACCCGACGTCGGCGAGGTCGTCGACGGCACGCTGCCCGGCGCCGACGGCTCCGAACTCGAGTACCGGCTCTACCGACCGGCGTCACCCGGGCCTCACCCGATCGTGGCCTACTTCCACGGCGGCGGATGGGTGCTCGGCAGCCACACCTCCGACGACGCACTCTGCCGCGACCTGTGCTCACAATCCGATGCGGTCTTCGTGTCGGTCAACTACCGCCACGCTCCCGAAGCACGATTCCCGGCCGCGGCCGACGACGGTCTCGCCGCAGTGACCTGGATCGCCGAGCACGCCGAGGAATTGGGTGGTGTCCCTGGCCAACTGGCCGTTGCCGGGTGGAGTGCCGGCGCAAACGTCGCCACTGTCGCGTGCCAGCAGGCACAACTGGCGGGCGGGCCGACGATCGTCGGGCAGGTGTTGCTCAACCCGGCCACCGACGCCGCCATGGACACCGGCTCCTACGCGGCGAACGCCGACGGCTACATTTTGACCAAGGGACTGATGGAGTGGTTCTGGGACCACTATTGCGATCCCGCCGATCGCCACGATCCAAAGGCGTCACCGCTTCGCGCCGACGACCTGTCCGGCCTGCCACCGGCGATGATCGTCACCTGCCAGTTCGATCCGCTCCGCGACGAAGGCGACGCCTACGCGACGGCGCTTGCGGGTTTCGGCGTGCCGGTGACGCACCTGAAGTGCGAGGGCCAGACGCACACCTCGATCGGCATGGTCGGTGTACTCGTCACCGGTGCCTACGCCCGTACCGAGATGGCCGACGCCCTGAAGCACTTCTTCGGCGCCAGCGTTCCTGCTTGACGTTCCGCCCACGTCGGTAGGGTCGACGGGATGGCTCCGTTGTCGCGTCACCGGCCACCTCACGTGGCGCAGGGGACGTGGCGCAGTGGCGCCTTGCACGTGTGGGGCTGGAACGGGGTCGACACGGCGCCGATGGCGTGGCTCTATGGCGGGTTCCGGATGCTCGGCGACGACGGACGCCGTACTGGCTGGCACGACACTCCAGTCTCCTACGGGGCGATCGGGCGCATCAGCATTGCGCTCGACGGGCAGCCCGGGCTGCATGCATCATCGGTACAACTCGACGCGATGGGCACCGCCGTGTGGCTGTCGGACCTGCCTGATGCGCCCCACCTGTCGGACTCGCTGGCATGGTTCGCTCGGGTCGCCGAACTCGCACGACGAACGGTGTCGGCGGGGCGAATTCTTCCCGCCATCGTTGAAGAGGGTCCGTTCACTGTTGCTCGCTGGCGACCCGTCACGACGCCGTCGATTGATGCCACGCTCGCCGCACTCGACGCGTCGATGCCACCGATCTGCACGGCGGGTTCGAGCGCCGACGCCACCAGCATCTACGCCCAGCTCGTCGACGGGATCGCCCGCACCTTCCTCCATCAATATGGCTGGAAGGCCGACCTCGGACGTCAACGCATCCCATCGGTCCAGGTGCTTCGAGCAACGTTCGGCGCCCTCGCCAAGCCCGACCACGTGGTGCGCGGCACCACCGTCGACTTCGACACTGCACTGACCCAGCTGCGTGACGAACTCGATCGGCACCGACGACGTGTCGATGGCGAACCCGTCGTCGTGCCTCGCCTGCGTCTCGTGATCTCCGACGATCCGCACGACCCGTGGATCGTGCGGCTCGAACTCGTCGACGACAGCGACGCTTCACGCTGGTGCTCGGCCAACGACGTGTGGGAACGCAACGCCACAGCGCTCGAAGTCGCCAAGGGCGACCAGCACATCGGCGTGCTCACCGAGCTGATCGGCGCCACGGTCGAGCAGATCGCCGCGATCATCCCCGGCCTCGCCGACCTGGCTCTCCAGCACGAACCCACACAGGTCGAACTCGACCTCGACGTCGCCGAGGAGTTCCTCGACATCGCACCGGTCGAACTGCAACGCCTCGGTGTGGAACTGATCGGGCCCGAGCGGCTGATCCGCACTCGCGTCAACGTGGCAGGTGAGGCAACGCCCGCGCCGGCCGACGACCGCCGCAAGCAGTTCGGCAAGGAGGCTCTCGTCGAGTGGAAGCTCGTGATCGGCGATGAGGAGATCTCCGACGCCGAGATTGCCCGCGCGGAACAAGCGGGCGCCACCCTGCTGCACACGGGCCACCGCTGGGTGCGTATCGATGCCGACGAGCTCCGCCGCAAACGCGCCAGGCTCACCCAGCTCAGGACCACCAAGAGCACAGTCACCCCGCTCGAGCTCTTGCGACTCGCGAACGATGCCGAACTCGGTGATGCCGACACCCCGGCCATCTCGATCCACGACGTACACGGAGCGGGCACCGACAACTCCACGGCCGTCGACTCCGCCTGGGTTCGCAACCTGCTCGCCGGGCTGCCCGACGAACGCCTCGACGAGACCCAGGAGTCGCCGGAGTTCGTCGGCGAACTGCGCCACTACCAGCGGCGGGCATTGTCGTGGCTGCAGTTCCTCGCGAAACTCGGCCTTGGCGGTTGCCTTGCCGACGACATGGGCCTCGGCAAGACGGCCACCACGCTTGCTCACCTGCTGGAGCGGCCGGGGCCTCATCTTGTGGTGTGTCCCCTCAGCGTCGTGCGCAACTGGAGCCAGGAGTCGGCACGATTCACCCCGAAGCTCGACGTGAAGATTCACCACGGCGCCAATCGAGCACAGGGGTTCGCCGACGATTCGCTGTTCGACTCCGACCCCGAGCGTCAGCTCGTCATCACCACCTACGGGCTGCTCCCGCGTGACCTCGAACACCTGGGCGCAGTCGACTGGTCGACCGTCGTGCTCGATGAAGCCCAGATGGTGAAGAACCCCAACACGAAGGCCGCCCGAGCAGTCCGCCAGCTCCGTGCCGGACAGAAGATCGCCCTGACCGGAACGCCGGTGGAGAACCGGCTCAGTGAGCTGTGGTCGATTCTCGACGCGGTCAATCCCGGCTTGCTCGGTGGGCTCCAGAAGTTCCGCGAGCAATTCGGCACGCCGATCGAGCGACACGGCGACGAACTCGCTGCTGCTCGTCTGCGTCGCATCACCCAGCCCTTCATCCTTCGGCGCACCAAGGCCGACAAGCGCCTGCTGCCCGACCTGCCCGACAAGATCGAACAGATCGCGTACGCCAAGCTCACCCGCGAGCAGGCAACGCTGTACCAACAGGTGGTCGATCAGTTGCTGGCCGACGCCGAGCAGGCCAAGGGCATGCGTCGCCGGGGCCTCGTGCTCGCGGCACTGATGCGGCTCAAGCAGATCTGTAACCACCCGGCCCATGCCCTCGGCGACGGCTCACGTCTCGCCGGCCGATCGGGCAAGCTCACCCGCTTCGACGAGCTGGTCACCGACCTCCTCGATTCGGGCGAGCGGGCGCTCGTCTTCACCCAGTTCCGTGAGATGGGCGAGCTGTTGCGCACCCATATCGGCGAACAGTTCCACTTCGACCCGCCGTTCCTTCATGGAGGCGTCACCAGGCTTGGACGCGACCGGATGGTCGATGCGTTCCAAGACGGCACCGGCCCACCGCTGTTGCTCATCTCGTTGAAGGCGGGTGGCACCGGCCTCAACCTCACGGCTGCCAGCCAGGTGATCCACTACGACCGCTGGTGGAACCCCGCAGTGGAAGACCAGGCCACCGACCGGGCATGGCGCATCGGCCAGGAACGCACCGTCAACGTCCACAAGCTCGTGTGCGAGGGCACCGTCGAGGAACGCATCGGCGTGGTCATCGACGACAAGCGCAAACTCGCCGACGCAGTCGTCGGCACCGGTGAGGCCTGGCTCTCCGAGCTGTCGACCGACGAACTTCGCGACCTCGTTGTGCTGGAGATGGATCCGTGAGCCGTCCGCGCAAGCCGTTCGGCGCCAACCATCCCGGGCGGCTCCCCGCCACGATGATCAAGGTGCTGGCTGCCGAGATGAGCGATCCGTCACGACTTCGGCGTGGCAAGCAGTACGCCAAGGATGGCTCGGTACTCGACATCATCATCGAACCGGGTGTCGTCACCTGCGAGATCCAGGGCTCGCGCTCGACGCCCTACATCGCCGCCGTCGAGGTGAACGCCGGCGACGGCATGCCGCTGCGACGCGACATCCGCACCAACTGCACATGCCCCGACGACGCCAACTGGGATGGCTACGCCTGCAAGCACGTCGTCGCCGCGTTGTTCACGCTCAGCGACGAGTTCCTCCTCGAACCCGAACTCCTCGACCTCTGGCGCAACCGCACGACCGACACAGCGTCGTTCGGAGTCGGGCCCGAAGAGACAAGCTCGGTGGAGGTGGCGGGGCGGCACCTGCGATTGGTCAGGTCGGGCGAGGTCGAGCCCGGCGCGGCCGAGCCTCGCCAGGTCGGGCGTCGCACCGACCCGCTCGAGGTGCTCCTCAGGGTGCCCGCCGGGACATCGCTCCCCGAGATCGCTGACATCGAGAGGATCGAGCCGGTGATGCCGAAATCACGAGTGCTTGCCACGGTGCTTCGCGATGCGCTCTCGAACCTCCGCATCGACTGGGACTGAGGTCATGCCATGACCCAGGCCCCGACGCGACCACACGTACACTCGTCTCGATGTCGCTCCACGCTGCACAGGTCGCCGATGCGCTGCTCTCGAACGTCGACCGTGTCGTGCGCGGCAAGCGCGACGAGATCCGCCTTGCCCTGTGCTGTCTCCTGACCGAAGGACACCTCCTTCTCGACGACGTACCCGGCACCGGCAAGACCAGCCTGGCCAAGGCCATTGCGAACTCCATCTCGGGCACGTGGAAGCGGGTGCAGTTCACACCCGACCTCCTGCCGACCGACATCACGGGTGTGATGGTCTTCGACCAGCGCACCAACACGTTCACGTTCCGCGAGGGCCCGGTGTTCACGAACGTGCTCATCGGTGACGAGATCAACCGGGGCAGCCCCAAGACCCAATCCGCCCTGCTCGAAGTGATGGAGGAACGCCAGGTCACCGCCGACGGTGTGAGCCGCCCGGTCGCTCGCCCCTTCTTCGTCATCGCAACTCAGAACCCTCGGGATTTCCAGGGGACGTTCCCGCTGCCCGACGTCCAACTCGATCGCTTCGCCATGCGGCTCACCCTGGGCTACGCGGACGCCGACACCGAGGTCTCGATCCTCGAGGAGTACCACCGTCACAGCTCGCAGGACGACCTGTCGCCGGTCACCGACCCCGAGGAACTCGACCGGGCGATCAACGAGATCGACAGCATCAACGTGGTCCACTCGATCGCCGACTACATCGTGCAGATCGCCAACGCCACCCGCACCCACCCCGACCTACGACTCGGCGTGTCGACGCGTGGAACCCTCACGATGCTGCGAGTCGCTCGGGCCTTCGCCGCCACCGACGAACGCGACTACGTCACACCCGATGATGTCAAGGCCGTTGCCGCCGCCGTATTCGCCCACCGCATGGCGCTGACCGCCGAAGCCGAACTCCGTGGTGTTCGCATCGAGAACGCTCTGGCCGACATCATCGACGAGGTCCCGGTCCCGCGTTCCCGAGAGGGCTGACCATGCTCACCCGCTCGGGCCTCGGTGCGGTCCTGACCGCCGCGGTGCTCGGCGTCGTGGGCTGGTGGTGGAACTATGAGGAGATCGTCGTCATCGCCTGTGGCATCGGCGCGCTGGCGCTGATGGCGATCTGGGTCTCACAGCGGCCACTGCGCGCCACGGTCGTGCGACGCCTGATCGCCGTTCGCGTCCCGCGCGGCGACCCGATCCCTTTGAGCTACCGGTTGCGCAACTCCACTCGATTCGGTTCGGGTCGGGCGACGATCATCGACCGGTGCGCCGATGCCGAGGTCCGGGTGCCCGTACCCGCAGTGCCCGCCAACTCCGAGCGCACCGTGCTCGGATCGATCCCCACCCGGCGGCGCGGTGTCTTCGACGTCGGCCCGTTCGAAATCGAACGGGTCGACCCCTTCTGGCTCACCATCGGCCGACGTCGCGACACCGGAGTTGCAAGGGTGACCGTTCACCCCAAGATCTACGACCTCATTGGTCCTCAGGGAGCAGTGCGCGTCGTCGAAAACGAGTCGGTGCTCCGACGGGCCACCGCTGATCCGATGTCGGGCTTCGTCTCGATGCGGGAGTACGTGGCAGGCGACGACCCCCGCATGATCCACTGGCCCACGACTGCGCGCACGGGCACACTCATGGTGCGCGAGCACGTCGAGGTTCGCCGGCCGGAGTTCACCCTTGTACTCGACACCGCTTCGACAGCCGGTGGGCCCGACGACTTCGAAGAAGCCGTCGATGTGGTCGCGACCCTTGCGGTTCATGCCATCCGTACAGGCCTCGATGTGGTCGTGCGCACGACCGACCGCGACCATGCGGGTCGGCCGATTCCGCTGGTGACCGACGCCCAGGTGCTCGACCTCCTCACACCCGTTCAACAGTCGGAACCCACGAGCCTGCTTCCGGTGAGCGCACTGTTCGCGGGTGGATTCGACCAGTCGTCGGTGGTCCTCGTGACGGGCCCGACCGGACCATCGAGTCGATTGATCACCTCCGAGCGGATATCGGTGGTCAGGATCGGCGAGGAAGCGACCAGCGGCATCGGCATCGTGCTCGCGGCCGCCGACGCCCGTGAGTTCGTGCGACGGTGGAGGACATGGGGGTGATCGACCTGGGTGTGGCCGGCACGACGGTGACCGACCTGGGGATGACCGGCACGACGGGTGCGGTCGACCCGACGACCGCCAACCGAAGCCTCGTTCGAGTCAGGATCATGGTCCTGCTGGTCGGCTTCATGGCGGTCGGCGGGGCGGCCGGCGGGATCTTCGATCAATTCGAATGGGTGCTCCTCATCGCGCCGGTCGTCCCGACGATCGCTGCGGTCCTGCTGGTCGGGCGCAACGGAGCCCTCCGAGCCATTGGCGCGATGGCAGCGATCATGTGCTCCGTCGTCATCGCGGTGGTTGCCAACTCTGGCGGCACGAGTGACGTCCTGAGCGCCTTCACCTCCGGCGTCCAGGGGCTTCTATCGACCGAGTGGCCGAGCCCCGACCGTGCCGATCTGATCGGAACGGTCGTCGCCGTCATCGCAACGTCAACGGCGATCAGCGACGAACTCGCTGCTCGCCGGCGCTTCCACCTCCTCCCACTCGTCCCGCTGCTGTGGTGCTATGTCGCCGCGGTGGCGCTCAGCTCACCGCGTGGCATCACGTGGTCGTGGCTGATCGTGCTCGGTGTCGTGGCGACGTTGTTCGCCATGCTCCGCAATGACGGCACTCTGCACGATCGCATCGTGCTCCTGCGCGGCGAACGCCGCATCGTTCCGCTCCTGCTCATCGGCGTTGTCGTGGTTGCGCTCATCGCGGTCACGGTGTCGCTCACGGCCAGGGCCGATCCGCGACGCAACGACCCCGCCCAGCAGACGGCGCCTGTTCTCGGCCCCATCCAGGCGACACTGGCCCTGAGGGCGCTCGACCCACCGCGGAACCTCCATCGCGTCATACCGGCCGATGGCGTTGCCCTCCCGGTGCGGTGGCGAACAGCAGCACTCTCCAGCTACGACGGCCGACGGTGGGCGCCGGAACTCACCCTGCGCCCGATCGGGAACACCCTCGGACCGGTCACCGGGCCGCTCGTGAGCGCTGACATCGAATTCCTCGACGACAACCTGACGCTCGTTCCGTTGCCTGGCGCTCCGGTTTCGGTCGATGCTGCCGTGGAGACCGACCCCGAGCGAACCGTGGTGCGCCTCGCCGAGCCACCAACACCGGGCGACTTGGTTGCGATCGTGGCAAACCTCGCACCGACACCGATCGATCTCATCGATCAGGGCACGGCCGCACGACTCGTCGACGAGTCGACGTCGAGTCTCACCGACCTCGCCGAGGGCCTTGCCGGTGATGGCAGTGCCATCGATCAACTGACACAGCTCGAGACGATCATGCGAGAGGAGTTCGTGCTCGACAACAACGTGCAGGGCGGCGGACTCCAGCAAGCGCTGATCGATCGGTTCCTCCGCGACACCCAACGCGGCACGTCCGAGCAGTTCGCGACGGCATTCGTGCTGCTCGCCCGTAGCCTCGGGATCGAGGCACGCGTCGCCACCGGTTTCGTTGTCGGCGGCGATTCGGATGGTGGCGCCACGAGTACCAGCGACACGGTCCCCACAGCGGGCGAGGCACTCATCCTCAGCTCGGCCGACGCCGAGATCTGGCCCGAGGTGCAGCTCACCGACGGCCAATGGCTGGCATTCGACCCGACTCCGGTCGAGGAGTCGACCATCGAGGCGCCCGAGCCTCCCGAACCACAGACGCAGACTCCCGCAGCGCCCCAGCCGCCGATCCCTCCGCCTCCCGAACCCGACAACGAGACGCTGACTCCCGACGAGGCCGACACGGCCGAAACAACCAGCGCGCTCTCGACGACGATCACGTGGGCGATTCGTGCGGGTGTGGGCATCGGCATACTCCTGCTCCCCTTCGCTGCCGCTGCCGCCGCCATCACGGGGATCAAGTTCCGACGCCGGCGCCGGCGCCTTCACGCCTCTGTGCCATCGGAACGAATCCGTGGCGCATGGGCGTCGGCCACCGACGCCCTGGTCGACGCCGGCCTCGACATCAGCCAGTCGGCGACCGACGGCGAGATCGTCGGCGCCGGCGAACCGCTGGTGGCGAACGGATCTCGCAACCTCTACCGACTGGCGGCGCTGTCAGGCGTTGCGACCTACGGCTCCCCAGAGCACCCCGACCTGCTGGCCGAGGATGCAACCAGGTGCCTCGACGCCGTCGAGGAGTCGATGGCGTCGGAGCGCACGAGGTGGCAACAGATCCGGTGGCGGCTCAGTTTGCGTTCGCTGCGGCCCGCCACACGTTCTCCCGTCACCGTCTGACGCTCACCCGCTGCGCCCAACCCGGCTCAGGGCGGTGGCAGCAGCGCCGTCGCAACGATGGTGACCGTGGCGACCGCCGAGAACGCCTCGCCATCGGTGACCCGATAGGTCACGACGAACGTCCCTTCGACGTTTGCACGAACGGTGAACGTCAAGCCGGTCACGACGACCACCACATCACTCGGACCGGCGAGATCGACAACGGTCAGCGCGTCACCGTCGGCATCGACCACAGCGAGGTTGAGCACTCGCGACTCACCGACGGTCACTGCGATGTTCTGGTCGGTCGCAACCGGAGCATTGTTGAGGCGCGGACCGATGACGGTCACCGTGGCCGACGCCGAGACGCCGCCGTCGGTGTCACGCACGGCATAGGTGAACGTCGCGGAACCGCGCCCCACGCCCGGGTCCACCAGTACGGATCGTCCGAGGGGTCCAACCGTGACCGTGCCCGTTGCACCGTTGGTGAACACGATCTCCGTCGACGAGATCCTCTGGATGATCAGTGCATCGCTCCCGCCGGCAGAGTCGGTGTCAGTGTCGTTGTCGACGATCCGGAACGACGCTTGACCACCGGTGCTCACGTCGGCGGTGTCGTCGACGGCAACGGGCGGGCGATTCTCCACGATCGACGTCAGCTGCACCGTCGTCGCGAGCCCGCCGGGGTCGGCCACATCGACGGTCCAACCGTACGAACCCGGTGTCACTCCCACGCTCGGGGCAATGACGACGCGACCCGATTCGATCGTCACCCAATCGGGTGCGCCGGAACTCCCGGCGATCGTGAGGGCCTCGGCATCGGTGGCGAGATCGGTCACCGGGACAATCACCTGCTCGCCGCGAAGGGCGCTGACGGTCTTCGGGTTTGCGCTGGGGTCCTGATTGACGTCGATCGTCACGCGACCGCTTGCTCGCAGTCGACAACTGTTGACCACCGAATAGCTGATCGATACGTTGCCGTTCTCTCCGGCCGGTGGCGTGTAGACGCCGTTGGAGTACCCGGCGGGGGCCTCGACGTCGACGATCGTGCCGCCCGAGCCGAATGCGGCGAGGTCGACGGCAACTGGCTGCTGGTACCCGGTTCTGAGGAAACCGTCGTTGGCGACCGGCGTCGACTCCGAACACGCACGTACGGTGATCCGCAGCACCGCAGTACTGGTGAGATCGCCATCGCTGACTTGGTAGCTCACCACGGCAATGCCTGCCGCACCGGGTGTGGCGGTGAAGGCGATCGATCGGTTCAGGGTGACCGATGCCGAACCCAACGACGGATCGGGGTCGTCGATGATCGTGACGGACAGCTGGTCACCGTCGTCGTCGGTGTCGTTGGCCAACACTGCCGCGATGACGCTGCCACCGTTGACGACCTCAGCGGCATCGTCGCGCGCATCAGGAGAGCGGTTGAGCGGTGGTTCCACCGTGAGCACAATGTTCGCCGTCGCTGTGAGGCCCGCGCCGTCGCGCATCGTGTAGGTCGCCACCACCTGCCCGACGAAGTCCGGGGCCGGAGACACCGTGACGAGGGAACCCGTCAGCAAGACCGTTGCGTCACCGGATTCCCGCGTCGCCGACACGACCGACAGACCGCCAGCGGTCTCATCGGGATCGCTGTCGTTCGCGAGCACGTTGAACTGCTGCGGGCTGCCAGGCCCGAAGATCGACTTCGAGTCGGCCACTGCGATCGGTGGTCGGTTGATGCGGTCGGTGATGGTGACCTGGAGTCGCCCGAGCGAGACCGCGCCGTCGGCGTCGGCGACCTGGTAGTTGATGGTCGTGATACCGGTTTGGGTCCCCGCGACAAACGTGATGGTGTTCCCGGTTCGGGTCGCGGTTCCCAGTGTCGGCGCGGTCGAGGAGACGAGTTCCAAGTCGTCGTCGCTGCCGTCAGGATCTCGGTCGTTCGCAACGACGTCGATCGAGGAGATCCCGCCAACTTCGACTGCCAGTCGGTCGTTGACAACTTCGGGGGGCAGGTTCGTGATCTCGGGTTCGCGAACGGAGACGATGATCGACGCAGAGGCTCGCGACCCACGAGCATTCGTCACCTCGTACGTGCAGCGGAACGCTCCCGACTCACCGAGTGGCGGGTCGTAGCGCACCTGGTTGTCGGCGGTCACCGTTGCCTGCCCACCTGCCGGGCATCCCGGCCGTCCAACGATCGTTGGTTGACCGCCCGATGGGTCGCCGTCGTTGCGCAACACATCAACGGTCACCGGTACATCAACGAAGGTGAACGTGGAGTCGTCACGCGCGAATGGCGGCTCATCCAACGCTTCGGGGAGAACGGTGACGGTCACCTCACCGGCGACCTCGTGACCGTTGCCGTCGCTCACGAGGTAGGTGAAGCGGGCGTTCGCCTGCCCCCCCTCGTCGGTCAGCGGCGACGGTGAGAACTGGATCTGGTCACGGCTGAACACGACTGCTTGCCCACTGTTGCTCTCGGGCTGGGTGACCGACACGACCGTCAACGGGTCGCCGTCGGGGTCGACGTCGTTGGCCGTGACCTCGACGATCACGGACTGCCCGACTACCACCTTGCCGGTGTCGGCAGTGACCACAGGAGGACGGTTCGGCTCGATGTCGTCGATGATCTCGACAAGGACCGACCCCCGGACCACGTGGCCATTGCCGTCGTCGACGTCGTATTCGAACGGTGCGAGGGACCCTGCACCGGCTCGAGCGACCACGTTGAGTTGCTCTCCTTCGACGGAGACCTCGAGCCCTGGCGACAGTGGTTCCACCACGGTCAGCACCATCAGATCGCCATCGGGATCGGAATCGTTGACGAGGACCGGCAACGGTGTTTCGACGTTGCGACGCAGTCGTACGGCGTCAGGCCGCACGATGGGCGACCGGTTGGGGTCGCCGGCCCTGGCCACCTCGACACGCACCTCGACATCGTTGCCGACGGCCTCGAGGGCATCAATCGGGCGGTAGGTGAAGTTGGCCGTTCCCTCGAAGCCCTCCGCTGGGGCGAATCGGAGTGCGGGAAGCCCCGACGGTCCAACCGTTTCGGTGACCTCACCGATCGCAGCTGTACCGACACCGGCGGGAGGCGAGAAACCGCCGAGTGCGATCGCATCACGTTCGGGATCGATGTCGTTGAGCAACACGTCAATGATCACGGCAGTGTTCGCTCCCGTCTCGACCTCGTCGCTTGCGCCAAGGGGTGGCTTGTTCGTCGATCCGGCAGCGAGCAAGTCGATGCTGACGGTCGCCGCTGCCGTGGTGCCGTTGCCGTCGACGATCGTGTAGTCGAACGTATCGACGCCGACGTAGCCCGGTTCGGGGGTGTAGACGACCGTCGTCGCCGTGCCGATGTCGACGGAGCCGTGGCCCGGAACTCCGACACTCGACACTGCGATGGCTTCGCCGTCCGGGTCGTAGTCGTTGGCAGTCACCGGGACCGAAACCGACGCGCCGGAGCGTGCAGTCACGGGATCATCGACAGCGACAGGAGGGTCATCGATACCGTTGCCGTCAGGTTTGCGAACCTCCGGTTCGTTCGCTGTGTCCGCTCCCGCATTCGACTGGCCCGACTCGACCTGATTCACGACTTCGCCGTCGTCGCCGAGGACCAGAATGCCCTGCGCGTTCTTGTCGATCGCACGGATACTCCACGGATTCACACTCCAGACGAAGTCGCCGGCTACGTCATCGACCCAAACGAGGTCGACCGTGGCGGTGACGGCGAGCGTGGCGTCAGACGACACCGTGGCGGGGAGTTCGTCGAGGAGTTCACCCGTTCGCCAGTCGATTCGCACGATCGAACTGGGTCCGCGCTTGACGACCGCGCCGGCATCACCGGCTATGGCCAGGAGATCAGATCCGTCGATGTCGAGACGATCGATCACCGACGACTCGTCGATGCCATCGCTTCCCACGCACCACAGATCATCGTTGGCGCCCACCCAACCGCACTCGGCGGGTGGCCCAGACACCTGGCCGATGATCTCGCTCGGATCGGCATCGGTTGGCAGTGCCTGCCAGGCGCCGTCGCCGAGACGGGCCCGACGATTCTCGGCATCGACCACGAGGGCCACGTTGCCGACCAGCGACAGCGTGGCCCCGGGCACACCGAGACGGATGGTCTGAGTGGCCAACGAGGTCGTGCGTTGCAGATCACCGTCGACCAACGACCAGATCGAGCCATCCGGCGCAATCTGCGTCGCCCTGTCGGCCTCGACCGGAAAGCCGATCGGTTCCGCGTCGACAGGAACCACATTTGCTTCGTTCTCATCGGGGTTCACGACCACGAGCCCGGCCTGGCCCACGCCCGCCAGGGCGCGCCCGGAACCCAGCGCCGTGAGACCGAACGGCGTACCAAGGCGCAACTCGACCGAGTCGATTGCCTGTGCCTCGGCGGTCACGTCGTTGAGAACGTAGGCGCCGGGTCCACCTTCGGCCACTGTGAGCTCGTCGCCCTGGGCTCCGGTTTCGAGGCTCGCCAGGGCTCGGCCGCCATAGCCGTCGACCAGCACGACACGTCCGGTGGGCTGGTGTACGAACCAAGCAGTCGCCCGTGTGGATGCCGCATCAACCGCAGGCAGGCCGTCGGAACGCACGACGACCATGAACGCGAGGAGTGAAAGCAACGTCGCTGCGGTGGCAGCAACTGCTTGGCGCCAGGTCACAGTCGACGACTTCACGGTTACCTCAGGAGTTGGGCGGGGGCGGAATCCCACCCTGTTTCATCGGCATCGGTGACCCGAACTTGAGGGATTGTCGAGATTCCGTCAAGATGCGCAACGCCTGGGGTCGATCAACAGCCATGGTCTGACCCGTAGTCTGCGCAGTGATGGATCTCGTCGTTCGAACCCCTCACGGCGACGCCGACGTGACCATCGTGAGCCACGGACCCGCTTGCACCATCGGGGATCTGATCGCTGCGATCAGCGGCCAGGCGGTTCCCAGAGTCGCTCGCCTCGACGACCGAGCCATCGATTGTGCAACACCGCTCGACGACGCACCCCTGTTGATCGGCTCGATCGTGACCACCGATCCTGCAGCACCGGTGCCGCGTCATTCCGATGACGTGGAACTCGTCCAGATCGCCGGTCGGGGGGCCGGACGATCGCACACGCTGTCGCTGGGGCGCTACCGCATCGGGCCGGGCCGACGCCTGCGCGCCGACGAGCTCAGCTCGGCCACCGTGGAGGAATCGGCGTTCGAGATCAGCGTGGCAACCAATGGCGTGGTGACGGTCGAGGTTGCCGCGGCGTCTGAGCGACAGTTGGGGGCGGTGTGTCTCGCAGGTTCACCTGTTCGTTCGACGACCGCCTGGGACGACGGCGTCCTCACCGTCGACAACCGGGCATTCGTCATCGATCGAGGGCCACCATCGGATCGTCGGCGCCTCCTGCCACCTGACCCCGACGGCACGGTCCCGTTCAGCCGCTCCCCGCTGCGACCGACGACGCCGAGACTGCCGGTGATTGATGCGGTCCGCGACGCAACGGCGGCTCGGCCCACGCTGTGGCAACGCCGACTGGGACAACCCGGCGCATTCGTCGTCCCGGTCGGCATCCACGAGGGCACCGCCGGAGACGCCGAGGTCGTCGAGGTCAACCTGTACACCGAGCGAGCACTGGCGATTGCAGGAGGCGAGGCGGAGCGCACCGCGTTGGCCCGCACCATCCTGATCGAAGTAGCCACCGCCCACAGCCCAGCCGATCTCGACGTGGTGATCGCCACCACCCCCAACCGGCTCGCCGAGTGGGATTGGGCGAAATGGTTGCCCCACCTCCGCCTCGACGAGGGACCGCTGATACTGGCCACCACCGACGACCTCGCCAACTGGGCAAACCCGTCAGCTGACCGCCGAAAGTCGGAAGCGACACGCTGGGTGTCAGCTCATCTCACGCTGTTGGTCATCGATGACCCGAACCTCTGGCGCCGGCGCGAGTCGCCGCTGCGTTCGCTGTTGACCAGCCCCCCTGCAGGTCTGCGAGTGATCGCGCTCTGCGATGACGCAAGCCTCGCACCAGCGTTGTGTACGACACTGCTCACCGAATCCCCCGACCGGCGTTGGCGCCTCCTGTCGCTGACGCAGCATGTCGACACCAAGGGCGTCGTCGGGGCGCTCGTGGAGTCGGCCGTGGCCGCCGAGGTGGCACGGGCACTCGCTCCTCTCACCGACACCGAGCTGCCTCAGATCGTGGTCGAGCCCGAAGGATCAACGCCCCGCGGCTCGTTCTTGGACTGTTTGGGCGACCCGCCGCCCGATGACCTCCGTCGACGCTGGGCGGATCCCGACATCAATCTGGCGGAGGTGCCGTTCGGTCTCGACGACCTGGTCGTTCTCGATCTGGCGTCACGGGCCATCATCGTCGCGGCCTCCGACGCCCGGGAGGCCGATCGAGTAGCGGTCACCATTGCCGCCACGGCCTGCACGAGGCTCGGTCCCCCAGAGATGCTGCTCCTCGACCTCATCGGAGCTCCGTCTTCGGTACTCGCTGACTTCCCCCACACGGTCGACGGGACCGCACTCGAGGCCCGCAACGCAATCGAGCCCAGCCGATTGATTGCACGTATCGGTCATCTCTTGGCGCTCGACAACGCTCCCTCGTTCGTTGTTGTGGTCATCGGCGCCGAAGCTGACCGGCCACTACGCGATGCGCTGCTTGCGGCGTCGTCCGACCTCCCCGGGCTCTGCCTGATCGTCGCCGCCACCGACGCCATCGACGCCATCGACGCCACAACCATGACCATGATCACCGTCGAGCGACGAGGCGACCGTCGACGCGCCGCTGTCTTCACTCCGAACGGCCGGATCGACGTGCTCCTCGACGACGACCCGCCCGACGAAGCCGCTCTGGTGCTGCGGCCGCTCGTGCTTGGTCGGGCGTTGACACCGTTGGAGCACCGCATCGAGCAGCAGTGGCGGTCGTTGCCGTCATTGTTCGTGGCAGCGTGCCGCGATCTCGCCCAGCGTGCCCACGCCGCTTCCGACGAGGTCGAGCATCCGTGGCTCGTTCCAACGCCGTTGCCGTCGTCGATCGACACCGATGCATTGTTCGCCGAGTGGCCGGGCGATGCTGTGCCCGTTGGGTTGATCGACGTTGCGGCCACCGGGCTGCAGCCGATCTGGTGGCAGCCCGACGACGGACTGCTCGTGGCATTCGGCTCGCTTCGCTCCGGTGTCGACGATCTCTTCGCCACCGTGCTGCTGGGGATGATCGACCGCGTCGCTCCCGATGATGCCGAACTCGTTGTGGTCGATCGCTCTCCAACCCGCCGGCAAGTGATCCGCACGATCGATGAACGTCACCTCGTGGTCGGGTCCGACGAGCCCGACGACCTGGCGGCCCTGCTCGAAGTGCTGGAGAAGCCGAGACGGCCCGATGTGCAACCGCTCATCGTGATGATCGACGACCTCGGCCACCTGCGTTCGCAGGCCGCCGTGAACGGTTCGCTCGATCGGCTCGACCGAGCGCTCGTTGCCGCAGGGTCTGTGGTTACCGGGTCTGTGGCTGCAGGGTCTGTCGTGGCAGTTGCGCGCACTGCCGACGACGCCGGGCCACTCCTCTTCGCGCCCGGACGCCACCTGATCGGCTCGCTCGCCGATGATGAAGGCCGGCTCGGCGAGGCAACCCTTGGCCCGCGGGGACGCTGCCGAGTGCTCGAGACCGGTGAAATCGTTCAACTTGCAGGTCTCGATCGCTCCCTCGCCTCAGCAATAGCCGACCGGCTGACCGACCCGCGTGACGGTACCCGGTGAACAACTTCAATCGCGGCGACGGCGTCGGTATCGAGTTCACCCGTCAGCTCATTCGCGGCGTCCGCCTCAGTGCCAGCCGGGAGGGCCGGTTGACAGCGGCGGCCGAGGTGGCGATCGGCGACAGTCGCGACGACCGTTCGGTGGTCGACGCGTTCGTTCGACTTCGAGCCGACCTGCACGACCCGGACTCCACCACACGGATCGGCACCTTCCCGCCCGCCAGCACGCTGCGCCGCATCGAGGTCACCGGGCACACCGGCGTCGAACTCAACGCGCTGAGGGTTCAACTCCTGCACGACCAGTCGATCGCCTCGACGCTGCTCCTCGACCACGGTGCACGACGATGGCTCGTGGCAGTCCGTTGGGACGACGACGAGATCCGACGCATCGAGGCACTCGCCGAGCGGGCTGGATTCATCGATGTGACCGTCGAGCCGAGCCCGGTGGCGGTCGCGCGAGTCGTCGGCGAGCAGGTGACGAGAGCACGCCGTGATGCCGCATTCGACGAGTCGTTCGAGTCGCTGTATGCGTCGGGGCAACCGGTGGTGGCAGCCGCAGTCGACTCGGTCGGACGCATGGCGCCATCGCTCGACCTGTCAGCTGCGGAGTTCTCGACCGGCTGGTTCGAAGACATTGCCGAGCCCGTCGATCTCGTCGCAGAACTGCTTCGGTTCGTTGACTCCCACAGCGACGATCCCATCGAGGGAGACGGGACCGCCCATGGCGAACTCGTGATCGCCGGGGTCCCGTATCCACCGTTTCCGCCACACGACCCACGGTCGCCGCAGCGCCAGTGTGTGGCACTGGGTGCTGCAGTTGGCGCCGCCGGACTCGGAGGGCGACTTCGCCCGATCGACATGCTGTCGCCGACCACTGCGACCGTCGATCCACTCGAACGACCCTGGGTCGTGGAGCGCCTTTCGAGCCTGCCCCCCAAGGACGAACCAGCCACGCTCGGCCCCGTCAAGCGGACCATCAGCCGGATGCTCCCCCGCCGACGGCGATCCGAATGACATGCGGGGTCAAACCCTGCGCTGAGGACGGCGTCTCACTCAGTCGTCGAAGATCGAAGGGCGCTGGCCGAAGACGGCGACCGCCTGACGCAGCGGCACCAGATCGCTCCCCGACCGCCGAACCTCTGCTGCTTCGATTGCATGCTTGGCGATGTCGCGAGCATGGTCGAGCTCGGCTCGAAGGCGGGCGTTCTCGATCTCGAGGTGCATGACTCGACGGATGCCCTCGAGGTTCATACCTTCGTTCGTCAACTCGGCAATACGTCGCAGGATCGAGATGTCGGCGTCGCTGTAGCGCCGGTTGCCACCCTCGGTTCGAGCCGGCGTGACGAGGCCGCGACGCTCGTAGATGCGCAACGTCTGCGGATGCATCCCTGCCAGCTCCGCTGCGACCGAGATCACGTACACCGCCCGGGTGCGGGAGCGCTCGTTGGCGTCGGGGGTGGTCATGAGAGTGAGTTCCTGGGGTTCACCGTAGTCGCCGCCGCCAACTGCTCGATCGCCACACGTTGCTCGTTCGAGAGATCGGTCGGCACCTGGACGTTGACCGTCACGATCAGATCGCCGGTGTGATGCTTGGTTTCGATGCCTTTACCCTTCACGCGGTGACGACTCCCGGTCTGGGTACCGGGCCGCAGACGAAGCGTCACGCTCGTTCCATCGAGCGTCGGCACATCGATGTCGCCACCGAGCGCCGCTTCGGGGTACGTGACGGGCACCGTGACGGTGAGATTGTCGCCGCTGCGGCCGAACAGCGGATGCGGCATCACCTTGAGCTCCACGAGGAGATCCCCGGCAGGGCCACCGTTTCGGCCGGGGCCACCGCGGCCCTTCAGCCGGATCGTCTGGCCATCCTTGACCCCCGCCGGGATGCGGGTCTTGACCTCTCGCTGGCGCTTCTCGACTCCCGTGCCACGACACGTCGGACACGGATCCTCGATACGCACGCCCTGGCCACCGCAGACGCGACACGGCGTCGAGAACGAGAACATGCCCTGGTTGTCGTCGACCACGCCTCGACCGCCGCATGCCGAACACGCCACCGGCGAGGTGCCGGGCCTGGCACCCGACCCGTTACACGTCGAGCACTGTGCGTCCGTGGTGAGAAACAGCGTCGTGGTGATCCCGCTGATCGAATCCTTGAAGTCGACGGTCAGCTGTGCGGTGATGTCGGCACCTCGGCGCGGACCGACACCCGAGGAGGCGCCCCCTCGCCCGCGTCCCTGGCCACCGCGCCCGAACATGTTGCCGAACAGGTCGCCGAGCCCGCCGCCCATGTCGTCGACGTTGAACGTGAACCCACCGGCACCGGGGGCGCCGCGCCCTCCCATGCCGGCCATCGGCCCCATGGTGCGGACCTCGTCGTACTCCTTGCGTT
Source organism: Ilumatobacteraceae bacterium (assembly GCA_035633295.1). Taxonomy (GTDB): domain Bacteria; phylum Actinomycetota; class Acidimicrobiia; order Acidimicrobiales; family Ilumatobacteraceae; genus Sva-07. Next base: position 24,650 of record DASQFE010000517.1, read on the forward strand.
TTGCGTCGTCGCCGAGCACGTCATACGCCGAGGCGACCTCTTTGAACTTCTCCTCGGCGACGGCATTGCCCGGGTTCTTGTCGGGGTGCAGGTCGCGGGCAAGCTTGCGGTACGCCTTGGTGATCTCCTTGGCGGTAGCGCTCTGCTCGACGCCAAGTGTCTTGTAGTAGTCCTTCTCGAACCATTCACGCTGTGGCGCCATCGATGCTCACCTCCTCCTCGAACCTCTCACAACAGGGGTCAGACCCCTTTTGTGAGAGGCCAGCGCTCAATCCTTGGTCTTGACCATCGCAGGGCGCAGGACTTTGCCCTTCCAGGTGTAGCCGCTGCGTAGCACGTCGAGCACCACTGGCTCGCCACCATCGCCGGGCTCATGGGCCACAGCCTCGGCGAACTCGGGATCGAACGGCTGACCCTCGAGATCGACGATCTCGAGTCCGTGCTTCTTGAGCTCGACCAGCATCTGATTGAGCAGCGGGCCGACCTCTTCGGGATGACGCAGAAATGCCGCCTCCGCGGCGTCGAGCACCGGGAGCAGTGCCTCGGCGAGGCGCCCCGCCGCCCGATCGGCCTCGGCGAGTGATTGGGCAGCAGCACGCTTGCGGTAGTTCTCGAAATCGGCCTGCACCCGCTGGGCCATGCCCTTGTACTCCTCGCGTTCGGCGAGCAGCGCAGGAACGTCGACGTCGGAGTAGTCGATCTCGCCGATGATCGCGTCGAAGCCATCGTCGGGCTCATCGTCGATCTCGGCGCGGCCGTCGACGCCATCAGCAGGAGGGTCGACCATGTCGCCATCCATAGCAGCCTCAGGCCGTCTTGGCGTCGTCGGCGTCAGTGGCGTCGTCGACGATCTCGGCGTCGACGATGTCGTCGTCGTTCACCGATCCGGCGCCCGCATCCTGGCCGGATGCCGAGGTGCCCTCGGCTCCCGAGTCACGCGCCGCTGCCTCGTACAGCTTCTGACTGAACGCCTGGCTGGCCGACATCAGCGTGTCGGTGGCCGACTTGATGGCATCGGTGTCGTTGCCCTCCATGGCCTTCTTCAGGTCGGCCAAGGGCTGCTCGACCGCGGCCTTCTCGTCGGCCGACACCTTGTCGCCCTGTTCGCGCAACACCTTCTCGGTCTGGTACACGATCGAGTCGGCGTTGTTGCGGACCTCAGCCTCGTCACGACGCTTGCGGTCGTCCTCGGCGTGCGCCTCGGCGTCCTTGATCATCTGCTCGATGTCGTCCTTGTTGATCGTGGACTGGCCGGTGATGGTCATCGACTGTTCCTTGTTGGTCGCCCGATCTTTCGCTGACACGTGCACGATGCCGTTGGCATCGATGTCGAACGTGACCTCGATCTGCGGGATGCCGCGAGGCGCCGGCGGTAGATCGACGAGCTGGAACTTGCCGAGCGTCTTGTTGTAGCTCGCCATCTCGCGCTCACCCTGGATCACGTGGATCTCGACTGACGGCTGGCTGTCCTCCGCGGTGGTGAACACCTCGGTGCGCTTGGTGGGGATCGTGGTGTTGCGCTCGATGAGCTTGGTCATCACCCCGCCCTTGGTCTCGATGCCGAGGCTCAGTGGCGTGACGTCGAGCAGCAGCACGTCCTTGACGTCGCCGCGAAGCACACCCGCCTGGACGGCGGCGCCGATGGCGACCACCTCGTCGGGGTTGACGGTCTTGTTCGGCTCCTTGCCGGTCATCGACTGCACGAGGTCGGTCACTGCAGGCATGCGGGTGGAGCCACCCACGAGGATGACGTGGTTGAGGTCACCCTTGCTGACGCCGGCATCCTTGAGCGCCTGCTCGAACGGGATGCGGCAACGCTCCATCAGGTCGGAGGTCATCTCCTGGAACTTCGCGCGTGACAACGACTCGTCGAGGTGGAGCGGGCCGTCGGCGGTGGCGGTGATGAACGGCAGGTTGATCTGGGTCTGCTGGACCTGGCTGAGCTCGATCTTGGCCTTCTCGGCCGACTCCTGCAGGCGCTGGGCAGCCATGCGGTCGGCACTCA